>CAZFCL010000115.1:0-3895 GCA_964517705.1 uncultured Zetaproteobacteria bacterium
CTACTTGTAAAGAACAAATCCACAGCCATTTAGCTTATACCCTGAGGTAGGCCATCCGGCTGCGGGCGGCGAACTATAAGCGCGCCATAAAAGGTGTCAACCTTCTATTTCCACCCCTGCTTTAGCACCCTTTTCAGGGGGCCTCCGGCAGCGGAGGGCGGCGAACATTATCGCCAGTTTCAGGTGCGTCAACACCTATTTTGAAATGGTGCCAAATAGCCCTTTTAGGCAGTCACCGTAAGATTGATAAACTTGCGCTTTCCAAGCTTGATCAGGTAGGGGCCGCCAGGCTTAAGTTGGTGGTCCTTATCAACCACCTTCTCACCATCAATTGATAGGGCACTCTGCTTCACCATACGAATGGCCTCGCCATTGGATGCTGTTAGCCCGTTCTGAGTTAGCGCCTTGATAATCCAGAGTGAACCATCCTCAGCTGCCATGGTCGCCTCCGGCACATCATTCGGTGTTTCGTTTCTGGCAAACTGCGCTTCAAATCCACATCGTGCCTCCGTACCAGTACCTTCACCATGAAAGCGGTCAACAATCACTTCCGCCAACTGCTTCTTCGCCTCCATCGGGTGCATCGCCTGAACCTCATCAATATCCATATCGGTCAGCAGCTCGTAATATTTATACATTAGCTCATCTGAAACACTCATCAGCTTGCCGAACTGATCTTTGGCAGGCTCGGCAACGCCGACATAGTTATTCAAAGACTTGGACATCTTATTCACGCCATCCAGCCCTTCCAGCAGTGGCATGGTAAGAATCACCTGCTGTGGTTTTCCATAAGCCCCCTGCAGTTGACGCCCCATGAGTAGGTTGAACTTCTGATCATTGCCTCCTAACTCCACATCAGCATCAAGTGCTACTGAGTCATAGCCTTGTACCAGCGGATAGAGGAACTCATGAATGGCGATCGATTGGCCTGCCTTATACCGCTTCTCAAAATCATCGCGCTCGAGCATACGTGCTACAGTAGCTTTGCCAGCAATACGGATCATATCGGCGGCTGTGAGGTTGCCCAGCCATTCGGAATTAAAACGTACTTCGGTCTGTTTTGGATCGAGGATTTTAAACACCTGCTCTTTGTAGGTTTCAGCATTTACGAGCACTTCATCATGCGTTAGCGGTGGGCGTGTTTCATTTTTGCCGGTTGGATCACCGATCGTACCGGTAAAATCACCGATCAGAAAAACCACCTGGTGTCCGCAATGCTGAAACTGGCGCAACTTTTCAATTAACACGGTGTGCCCCAAATGCAGATCGGGCGCGGTCGGATCAAAGCCGGCCTTCACGCGCAAGGGCCTTCCCTCTTTCTCTGCCTCTTTCAGCTTCGCCTCAAGCCCGCCGGACGGCAATATCTCAAGTGCTCCGCGGCATAACAGGTTCATCTGTTCCTGAATATTCATATCCACCTCAACTCATCTACCCCGAATCATGGCAAATTCGTAGAGGCATCGCCACAGCCATGAGGCCGCTGATATACTCACGTGCCATTCATATGATCATCATGCATGATAACGCCTGATGTCCAACACCTTTATAAATAGCTCCCTATTCCTCGGAATCATGTCCGGCACATCCGCCGATGGCATCGATATTGCGATTGCCGGCAAGCAAACAGGCAGCCGCATAAAGCTGATACATTTCTCAGAGCATCCGATGCCAGAGAAGCTACGTGAGCCCATTCTCAGGCTGGCAGCGCCAGGGCTGAATGAAATTGATGGTATGGGTGAGCTGGATCGTGCATTGGGCCACGCTTATGCTGATGCAGTACACACGGCGCTGCATAGTGCCAAGCTGAAGCCAGAGGCCATTGCAGCCATTGGCCTACACGGCCAGACCATCCGACACCGCCCAAAGGCCAATCACCCGTTTACGCTACAGATCGGTTGCGCCGCTACTGTTGCCGAACGTACAGGCACCACAACTGTTTCCGACTTCCGTAGTCGCGACATGGCCGCAGGTGGTGAAGGGGCACCACTTGTGCCATTCGCACACCGCCAGCTCTTTAGTGAAAAGGATAGGGATGTAGCCATACTGAACATTGGCGGCATCGCCAACATCACGTGGCTTGGAACCGATCGTACTGTAACCGGCTTCGATAGCGGCCCCGGCAATATGATCATGGATGGTGTAATGCTAGCCATCAGCGATGGCCGCACAGCTTTTGATAATTACGGGGAACTGGCTGCCACTGGTTCGGCCTGCAGTGATCTGTTGGAAAAGTTGATGGAGCATCCGTTCCTGGAGCAAAAACCACCCAAATCAACCGGCCGGGAAGCATTTGGGGAAGATGTTGTTGAGATGATTCTCAACTGGCCGGGCTTGCCGGATGCAGATCGCATGGCGACTGCAGCTCAGTTCACAGCCAACTCAATATGCAACAGCATCCGTTTTATGAAGCGTGAGCCTTCAGAGTGGCTCATCTGCGGAGGCGGTGTGCGCAACCGGCACCTGATGTACCTATTAAAAGAGCAGCTTGCGCCTGCCAAGGTTACAGCAACTGATGCAGAAGGCATTCCAGCACAAGCTGTCGAAGCACTTAGCTTTGCCATACTGGCACGTCAGACATTGATGGGTGAAAACAACACGCTCTGTGAAGTCACTGGTGCCACCCATGCTGTTTGTGGAGGGCAGATCACGCCCGGAAATAACTGGCAGGAGTTGCTGAAAGCGATCCCTGCGTGGTCACACTAGTTAAATCATCGGCCTCTAGCTTCTCTTCCTTGCCGACCTCATACGAATACCGAACATCAATTTCACCACATCCTTGAAGTGACGTGCATAGTGAATAGTGAGGCCCTCGCACACACTCCCCGGCAACTCGGCTACATCCACCTCATTGGCAGCGGGCAAAATCACCTCCGAAATGCCAAGACGTTTAGCGGCCAGTAGTTTCTCACGCTCGCCACCAATCGGAAGCACATCTCCCACCAGTGTTAATTCACCGGTCATGGCAACTTTCTCTGGGGCCTTACCAAGCGCCAATGAGAGCAGTGCAGTCGCGATAGTGATGCCAGCCGATGGGCCATCTTTGGGTACTGCGCCCTCCGGCACATGCAGATGTACAAACGCACTGTCGTAGAAATCAGCTGGCGCGCCAAAACGATCAAGGTTGGCCGTGATATATGAGTAGGCGATCTCCGCTGACTCCTGCATCACCTTGCCAAGCTGACCTGTCACCTTCATGCCACGCCGATCACGGTGGGCAATGGTTACCTCCAGTGTCAGCGTTGTGCCGCCGAGTGCGGTCCATGCCAGACCTGTGGAGAGGCCAATACCCTGCTTCATTGCCTGCTCGCGGAATCGTGGCTGGCCAATATAGTCAGCAACATCGGAGACGGCGACTCGAACCGGAAGTGTTGCTTCACCTTCTGCTGCCCTTCTGGCCACTTTGCGCAAAATCTTCTTCAACAACCCTTCCAAAATACGCACACCGGGCTCACGAGCATAGTCTTCAACAAGGTGTTTAAACACACCATTAGTCAGGGTCACCTCTGAACGCTTGATGCCATGCTCTTTCAGCTGTCTTGGCCAGAGGTGTTTGCGCGCAATATCAACTTTTTCGCTAGAAATATAACCGGGCAGGCGAATCACCTCCGCACGATCAAGGAGTGGCCTTGGCACTGTATCAAGCTGATTGGCTGTCAACAGAAATAGCACCTGCGAAAGGTCAAAACGAACATCAAGGTAGTGATCCATGAAGTCTGAATTCTGCTCAGGGTCAAGCACCTCAAGCAGTGCGGAAGCCGGGTCCCCACGGAAATCGGCCCCTATTTTATCTACCTCATCAATCATGATTACGGGGTTGGCCACATCAACGCGCTTCAGTGCCTGCACAATCTTGCCCGGCATGGAGCCAATATAGGTGCGCCGGTGCCCCTTGATC
>CAZFCL010000116.1:0-3731 GCA_964517705.1 uncultured Zetaproteobacteria bacterium
CTCCAGAGACAGGGAGCTGGGCTTTGGCCAGATATGATGCAAAGTAGCTGTTCTTCTGAGAAGTGGTGCCTGTTGTGCCCTTGCTTGTTGTACCCAAGCGCAACTCAGCACCAAAGTAGTCATTTACATCCACACCGAACCTACCAACGGTACCAAACAGGGTGTTATCCTGATTTACTGTGGTTCCGCTGTTTTCTATGCCAAACACACCTGCACCAATGCTGGCATATGGTTTCAGATCCTGAGCTTGAGCAGCCGTGGCACCAAGCAACAGAGTAGTAAATAGTAGGGCTTTCTTCATTATCATCTCCTTATAGTTCAACAGCGGTATACTAAACTATGCTTGCCAGCCTAGCCACAGCAGCACGCATCTCGTCACACTTGGCCTTTGCCTCACCTAGCTCATCCCGAACTTTGGCTACTACGGCCTCCGGCGCATTGTTGCAGAATTTTGGATTCCCCAGTTTGCCTTCATTCATGGCGATATCCTTTTCAAGTCGAGCGATATTCTTCTCAAGCCGGGCCGTCTCCTCTCCGACATCGATGAGCCCTGCCAGCGGGAGGTAAACCTTGGCATCTGCAAGTGGTGCTACTGCCGCACCATCCACCTCACTATCAGCACTCTGCCAGTCAAGTGAATCGAGCTTGGCCAGACTCATGAGTAAATGCTGTTCAGCCTCAAGATCAGAGCGAATATCCACACCACAGGCAATAATTGCACTGATACGTTTACCCGGCGCTACATTCATTTCACCGCGCACAGAGCGGATCGCAGAGACCACCTCCATCACACGATTCATGCGCGCAACAGCTGCCGCATCAACAGCATGCTCCTGAACCCATGCATCTGTCACCAATCTCGCATCCTCTCCATGCAGCTCCTGAAACAGTGTTTCGGTAATAAAGGGACAAATTGGATGGAGTAGGCGTAGCCAGCCATCAAGCGCTGTCAGCATTACAGCCTGAGTCTCGGCCTTATCCGCTTCACTATCACCGTAGAGCGACACCTTAGCTGCCTCCACATACCAATCGCAGTAGCTGCCCCAGATAAAGTTATAGAGCGTGGCTGCCGCCTCATTAAAGCGATACTCGGTAAGTGCTTTCTCCACATCACGGGCACAACTATTTAGCTCACTGAGAATCCAGCGGTTCACATCATTCTCAGGCTGAATAGAGCTATCCGGTGCAGCATCACCGCGATTCATGAATACAAAACGTGCCGCATTCCAGATTTTGTTCATGAAGTTTCGATTCGATTCGATGCGTTTCACATCAAGCTTCACATCGCGCCCCGGTGTTGCCATATGTGCCAAGGTAAAGCGTAGTGCATCAGCACCGTAGTCGCCGATGATCTCCAGCGGGTCGATCACATTACCCTTGGATTTGGACATCTTCTGCCCCTGCGCATCACGAATCAGCGCATGGATATAGATATCCTTGAACGGCACCTTGTCGGTAAACTTCATACCCATCATAATCATGCGGGCCACCCAGAAGAAGATGATGTCAAAACCGGTAACCAGCACATTGGTAGGGTAAAACTTCTCCAACTCACTGCTCTCTTCAGGCCAGCCCAGCGTAGAGAATGGCCACAAACCTGATGAGAACCATGTATCGAGCACATCATCATCCTGCCTGATGGAGGTGGAGCCGCAGCCACCACAACATTCAGCGCTCTCACGGCTCACAGTGATATGATCACAATCGTCGCAATACCAGGCAGGGATCCGATGCCCCCACCACAGCTGGCGTGAAATACACCAGTCCTGAATATTGCGCATCCACTCGAAGTAGGTCTTCTCCCAGTGCTTTGGCACAAACCTGATATCACCATTCTCAACAGCAGCAATGGCAGGCTCAGCAAGTGGCTTGATATCCACATACCACTGGTCTGTAAGATAGGGCTCGATAACAGCATGCGAGCGATCACCACGACCCACTTTATGCTGATGCTCTTCAACCTTGTAGAGAAGCCCTTCAGCCTCCAGATCAGCCACCATGCGCTCACGCGCCTCATAGCGATCCAGCCCGTGATACTGCTCAGGAATAAACGCCTCATCAGCAATATGGGCACGATTGGTAAAAATATTGAGCAGCGGCAAGTTGTGGCGTTTGCCTACATCATAATCGTTAAAATCATGCGCTGGTGTAATCTTCACACAGCCGGTTCCGAACTCAGGGTCAACATACTCATCGGCAATCACCGAAATAGTACGATTACAGAGCGGTAGTATTAGCTCTTTGCCGATCAGTGCTTTGTAGCGCTCATCATCAGGGTGAACAGCAACCGCGCCATCTCCCAGCATGGTTTCAGGGCGAGTTGTGGCAACAATGATATGCTTGGAGGGGTCATCCGCATGCGGGTACTGAATATGCCAGAAGTGCCCCTGCTCCTCTTCATGCTCAACCTCAAGATCAGAGACAGCTGTCTCAAGTACAGGGTCCCAGTTTACAAGGCGTTTACCCCGATATATCAAGCCCTCTTCATATAGGCGGACAAACACCTCGTGTACAGCATCAGAAAGGCCCTCATCCAGTGTGAAGCGCTCACGGCTCCAGTCACATGATGCACCAAGGCGTTTCAGCTGAGAGACGATCGTACCGCCAGACTCCTCTTTCCACTCCCAGACACGCTCAAGAAAGGCTTCTCGTCCTAAATCGCGACGATGCACACCCTCTTTATCAAGAATCCTCTCCACTACCATCTGCGTTGCGATGCCTGCGTGATCGGTCCCCGGCTGCCATAGCACTGATTTACCCTGCATGCGCTGCCAGCGAATCAACATATCCTGAATAGTAAAGGTGAAGGCATGGCCCATATGCAGGCTGCCAGTCACATTTGGTGGTGGGATGACGATGCAGTAATTCTCGCCAGACTCGTCTCCACTGGGCGCTTTCGGACGGAATGCATCTGAATTCAACCACTGATCATTCACAGCAGGCTCAACCGCTTGTGGGTCATAAATTTTGGCAAGCTCGTGCTGACTCATGAAGGTTCCTCGGTAGCGATTATAAACTGGAACGCCATCCTACGAGATGCCAGCAGAGGGGCAACCTGCGTTTTTCAAATTCCTGCATATCCGCAAATCAGTAGACAGGGATAGAAGGAAGCCTTCTTTCCACTTGAGAAATAAGCAGCTATAATCGAACTGTTATCGAAATTTTATTGAGAGGGAGATTCTTATGTATGGATTGGTTCATCAGGGCTTAAAATCCCTCATTATAAAGGAGCATGGCGATAAGGCCTGGGAGCGGGTGAAAAAGTCCGCTGGGCTTGAGCATGATGAGTTTATGGACATCATGCAGAGCTACCCCGATTCAGACACCTTCAAAATCGTTACTGCTGCAGTAGAAGAGCTGGACACACCTATTGAAAAGCTTCTGGAAGACTTTGGCATACACTGGGTTTCCCATGCTGCAGGTAGCGCATATGGCGAACTGTTTGAGATGGCTGGCCAATCACTCCCTGAGTTTCTGAAAAACCTGGATGAACTCCATGTCAGAGTAGCGGCAATTATGCCCAACCTTGTACCCCCTTCATTTGAATGCACAAATGAAACCAGCAACTCTATTCGAGTACATTATCACTCCCAGCGTCAGGGGCTGGCCCCAATGGTGATTGGATTGATCGAAGGGCTTGGCCTGCGGTTTGGTACACCCTGTGATGTCTCAATAGCGGAAGATGCTTCTGCTGCTGAGAATACAGTTGTTTTCGATGTAAACTGGTGATG
>CAZFCL010000117.1:0-3672 GCA_964517705.1 uncultured Zetaproteobacteria bacterium
ATCAGTATGAGTGCCTTTGTTGTAGATCAGCGTGAACAGACACTGGTTCTGCAGTTTGGTAACCCGAAAGATGTGGTGAAAGATGCAGGTCTGCACTTCAAACTTCCATGGCAGAGCGTAGAGACTTTTGACAGTCGCCTACTGGAAAACGATGTGCCACCTAATGAGGTGATTACCAAGGATAAGAAATCGATCCTTGTCGATAACTATGCCCGTTGGCGCATTGTTGATCCGTTGAAGGTATACCAGGTGGCACGTACACAGACTGGTGTTGCCGCGCGTATGGATGACGTGGTGCGAGGTAAGGTGCGTGAGGTTCTGGGCCAGCACACCTTGCATGAGATTGTTTCCGGTGGTGATCAGGCGAACCTGCGTGCTGAGTTGATGCAGTCCATTCGTGACCGTGCCGATCAGGATGTGCGGCAGTATGGTATTACTGTCGTGGATGTCCGCATCAAAGGTGCCGACTTGCCAGAGGAGAACTCAGAGGCGGTATTCCAGCGCATGAAGGCTGAGCGTAATCGTATTGCCAAGGAGTATCGTTCTGAGGGTGAAGAGGCTGCCAAGGAGATCCGTGCAACTGCTGAGAAGACACAGAAGACAGTGTTGGCAGAGGCCTATAAAGAGTCTGAAATCATCCGTGGTAAGGCGGATGCGTTGACAACCGGCATTTACGCCAAGGCGTTTAATAAGGATCGCAAGTTCTATGCCTTTACCCGTTCGCTGGAAGCGTACCGCAAGTCGATTGATGAGAATACGAGGCTTGTTATTTCACCTGATTCGGAGTTTTTCAACTTCTTTCAGCAGTCCAGAAGGTAAGGTTCTGAAATAGGGCGATGGATGATCTCTGGGCTGCGCTGGGGTTGTTGCTGGTGATTGAGGGGGCGATTTATGCCCTCTTTCCACAAGGGATGATCGACATGATGCGCAAGCTTCCCGATATATCTCCCCGTTCTATTCGCCTGGCAGGTATTGTCGCCATCGCTATTGGCTGGGGAGTCGTTCGTTTTATTCGTGGCTAGGGGATTGCCTTCGGAGGTTGCTGCATGGCTCTCATGATTACAGATGACTGTATCAACTGTGCGGTTTGTGAGCCTGAGTGCCCCAACCTTGCTATCTATGAGGGCGAAGAGATTTTTGAGATTGATTCTGAGCGCTGTACGGAGTGCGTAGGCCATTTCAGTGAACCACAGTGTCAACTTGTCTGCCCTGTTGACTGCATTCCCCAAAATCCTGACTGTGTAGAATCGCCGCAGGCACTGCAGACAAAGTATGAATGTTTGACCGGTGCAGCAGCGTGAGTGGCCATCTGTTTGTTGTATCAGGCCCATCAGGTGCTGGAAAATCGAGCCTCTGCGCGGCTCTTCTGGAGCAGGTTCCCAATTTACAACTCTCCATATCCTGCACAACCAGAACGCCCCGACCCGGTGAAAAGGATGGTCGTGAATACCACTTTCTCTCCACATCAGATTTCAACTCTCAAATGGCGGCGGGTGCTTTCCTGGAGTGGGCCAATGTGCATGGGAATCTTTATGGTACTCGGCAGAGCGATGTTGAGATGATGGTAGATGCTGGCCGGAATGTATTGCTGGAAATTGACTGGCAGGGCGCGGCACAAGTGGCTGAAAAGATTCCTGCCGCCATTCGTATATTTATACTTCCACCATCACTGGATGAATTAAAGCAGCGCTTGATATCTCGCGGGCAGGATAGTGAAGATATCGTCAATCGCCGTGTGGCAGCAGCAGAGGATGAGATGGCGCACGCCAATGAGGCGCAGCACCAGATCGTGAATGATGACTTTGAGTCCGCCTTGCGCCGCTTGAAAGATATTTACCAGTTAAGCCAGCACTCTTGATAGCCCTTTTTGTTCTAGTGTAAGGCAGAAGTCGTTTGAATGGTTGCTTTTTACGTGACCATTTCTATCTTTAACCCATTGTTTCTTTGGAGGTAGCCACATGGCTCGCGTAACAGTAGAAGATTGTATCCGTTATTATCCGAACCGCTTTGAAATGGTTCATCTTGCATCCAGACGTGCAAGGCAGCTTCTTGGTGGTCTGCCATCACTGGTGGAGAGCGAAAGTGATAAGCCTACAGTGCAGGCACTGCGTGAGATGGGCGATGGCTACGTCTCCTGGGATGTTCTCTTTGAGCAGGATGAGATGGAGCGTCGCCGCCTCAATCAGGTTGCCGAGGAAGAGAGCGAAGTCTGATTTATGCCCTGGCTCACATGCTCTAAGTTATGAGCCGCATATTTGAAATTACAGAACGTGTTGCATCGTATGCGTCAAAGGCTGATCTTGATCTAATTAACCGTGCCTATGTTTTCTCTGCCCATGCCCATGCCGGGCAGGTACGAAACTCTGGCGAGCCTTATATTGTCCACCCGCTTGCTGTTGCCGATATCCTGACCAGCCTTGGTATGGATGAGGCCACCATCGCCACAGCCCTGCTGCATGACACTGTTGAAGACACCACCGTTACCCTTGAAGAGGTAGAACGTCACTTTGGGGCAGATGTGGCACGTTTGGTTGATGGTGTGACCAAAATTGGGCAGATCCACTTCTATTCGAAAGAACAAAAACAGGCTGAGAATTTTCGCAAGATGATTCTGGCTACTGCTAAGGATCTGCGTGTACTAATCGTTAAGTTGGCTGACCGCCTGCATAACATGCGAACGCTTGGTTTTATGTCCGATGCCAAACGCGAGATGGTTGCTGAAGAGACACTGCAAATCTATGCACCACTGGCGCACCGGCTTGGTATTCACTGGGTCAAGCAGGAGATGGAGGACCTTGGCTTCTCCTATCTTGAAACTGATGCCTACAAAGATCTGCTTGGTGAGATGTCGGGGCGCCTTGAAGGTCTTAACCAGACGCGGGAGAGGCTGGAGAGCATTATTCAGGAGGCTCTGCAGCGGCAGGGGCTGAAAGCAGATGTGCACGGGCGCATGAAGCACCTTTATAGCATTCACGAAAAGATGCAGCGCAAACATGTGAACTTTGATGAGATCTTCGATCTGGTGGCATTTCGAATCATCGTTGAAGATATGCAGACCTGCTATAAGGCGCTGGGGATTGTGCACAGTCTCTATCGTCCTGTTCCCGGTCGCTTCAAGGATTATATCGCGCTACCCAAGCCAAATGGTTATCAATCACTGCATACCACTGTTATCGGGCCAGAGAATTTCCGCATTGAAGTGCAGATTCGCACTGAGGCGATGCACACCTATGCTGAGGATGGAATTGCTGCCCACTGGGCCTATAAGGAGGGTAGCAGCAAAGGCGAAGGTGAGAGCTACAAGTGGCTCAAACAGTTAACCGAACTGCTTCAGGATGCGGATAATCCGGGTGAGTTTTTGGAAAATGTGCGCCTCGACCTGTTTGTACAGGAGGTTTACGTCTTCAGTCGGGATGGTGATATCTTCGCCCTGCCGCGCGGTGCCCGGCCACTTGATTTTGCCTATGCAGTACATACCGATATTGGCCACCACTGCATGGGGGTGCGCATTAATGGTGAGATGTCTGATTTTTCAACCCGGCTCAGAAATGGTGACTCGATTGAAGTGATGACCAGCCCGGATCAGACACCAAGTCGCCAGTGGCTAAAATATGTGAAAACACCCAGAGCACGCCATTCGATCCGGCAGTGGTTTAGAAGGCAGGAGCACGA
>CAZFCL010000118.1:0-3660 GCA_964517705.1 uncultured Zetaproteobacteria bacterium
CTCCTCATGCAGCCATGTAGCATCGGCATGATCGAAATTGTAGTTAGAGAACTCCACCTCGTTGCGGTGAAATACCTCGCCATAGGTGACAGTTTTGCCATCTTCTGTAGTCACCCAAGCTAGATCAAACACATTCTCCACACCTTGCAGATACATAGCCAGGCGCTCTAACCCATAGGTGATTTCGCCTGGTGTTTTGGAAAGCTCCACGCTGCCAACCTGCTGAAAATAGGTGAACTGGGTCACCTCCATGCCATTGAGCCAAACCTCCCAGCCAAGCCCCCACGCACCGAGTGTCGGGCTCTCCCAGTCATCTTCCACAAAGCGGATATCATGCACCTCGGGATCAATGCCGATAGTGCGCAAGCTATCAAGGTAAAGTTCGAGAATATTCTCCGGTGCAGGCTTAAGAATCACCTGAAACTGATAGTAGTGCTGCATGCGGTTAGGGTTTTCACCATAACGGCCATCGGTAGGCCTGCGGCATGGCTGCACATAGGCAGTGTTCCAATCATTATCATCAAGAACACGGAGGAATGTAGCCGGATGAAAAGTGCCGGCTCCCATTGAGCTATCGTAGGGCTGCTGTACAACACAGCCCTTGTCAGCCCAGAACTTCTGCAGTGTAAGGATAAGATCCTGAAAGGTCACAACACGCCTCCCCGAAGATTGGATGGTAAACCTAGCGATGCTTCGCTCTGCTTACCAGTTACCCCTTAGCGGAGAAAGTCATTCTGTGCGGCAGGCTGCGGCGTATCAGCAAATGTTTTCAGCTTCTGCGCACGTGATGGGTGACGGAGCTTACGCAGCGCCTTTGCCTCAATCTGACGAATACGCTCACGCGTAACGCCGAACTGCTTACCCACCTCTTCCAGTGTGTGGTCTGTGTTCATACCTATACCGAAACGCATACAGAGAACCTTCTGCTCACGATCGGTCAGGTTCTCCAGAACCTCCAGTGTTGACTCTGCAAGTGCCGCGCCAACAGCTGCATCCAACGGATTCTCAGCGCTCTCATCTTCAACAAAGTCGCCAAGCTGCGAGTCTTCATCATCACCAATCGGTGTTTCGAGTGATACCGGCTCCTTGGCCACTTCCAGAATCTGCAAAACCTTCTCAACCGGCAGCTCAAGATGCTCGGCCAGCTCTTCAGGTGTCGGCTCACGCCCAATCTCCTGCGCAATCTGGCGGGAGACGCGCATCATCTTGTTGATGGTTTCAATCATGTGAACCGGGATGCGAATGGTGCGCGCCTGATCAGCAATGGAGCGTGTGATCGCTTGGCGAATCCACCATGTTGCGTAGGTCGAAAATTTATATCCACGGCGCCACTCAAACTTCTCAACCGCTTTCATCAGACCAATATTCCCTTCCTGAATCAGATCGAGGAATCCAAGGCCACGGTTGGTATACTTCTTGGCAATGGAGATCACCAAGCGAAGGTTAGCCTCAATCATCTCCCTCTTAGCCTGACGCATCTTAGCTTCGCCCATGGTCAACTTACGGGCGACACTCTTCAGCTCTTCGACACCCATTTCTGTTTCCTGCTCAACACGCCTTAGGCGACGCTGATTTTCCTTAATCTTACCTGTCACCTCTTCCAGATTTTCAACCCAGACAGCATCTTTGTGCTCTTTCATTACTCTGTCGATCCACTGTTCATCGGCCTCATTCGGCAGAAAGGTCTCAAGAAACAGCTTACGCGGCATTTTTGCGCCCAGTGCAAAATCGCGGATCACTCGCTCATAGCGGCGCACTTTCTCAACAGCATTCTTAAATCGCTGTACAAGTCGATCCAGTTGACGTGGTGAAAATGGGATGCTTACCAGCTCCATCAGCATTGCATCCAATACTTCACGACTCTTGGCAATCAACTTTTTGTCATTCGGTTTTTTATCCAGCTTCTTTTTCAGGTCAATGAACTGATCGTGCAGCTCTTTGGCAGCATCAAAGTGAAGGAGCGCCTCTTCCAGCTGCTCTTCTTTGGTGATCACGGTCTCCATCATCGGTGTGCCGTCAGGTGTTGCGGTACGCGCCTTGATCGCCTCAGAGAGCTGCTCACCATCGAGTTTCGGCGTCACATCTATCGGCTCTTCATCATCATCTTCACTGCGATTCATACGATTTTCGTACTCTTTAATTGCAGCCGCATTCACCACCTTTTCGTCAACATCAATGATGTCACGAAAGTTCGGCTCTTCGCCTATCTCAAGTGCTTCATCGCGAATCTCAATGATGCGCTCTCCCAGCAGCATGATTTCACGGAATGTGGACGGGCAGAGGCAGATCGCCTCATGGATCTGCATGCGTCCTTCTTCGATGCGACGGGCAATCTCAATCTCGCCCTCACGGGTCAACAGCTCAACCGTACCCATCTCTCGCAGGTACATACGCACAGGGTCATCAATGCGAACCACAGTACCAAGCTGAGAAGTGTCCGCACGAAGCGCAGAGTCTTCCTTACGCAGGCGATCTTTGCGCATGGCATAAGCGCCAGTTGGTGCGCGCTCAGGATCAACCACCTCAACACCCATCTCTGTAAATACGTTGATCAGCTGTTCAATGCGGTCGGCAGATACCAGTCCACCCGGAAGGTGCTTGCTAAGTTCGTCGTAAGTGATGTATCCGGCCTGCTTGCCCTTGGCCATCAGGCTACCGAGTTCGCGGATAGCAACTTGCTCTTGTTTATTCGACATGCGGTTATGCTCCCGTTTCGTTTAACTGTTCAGTGAGTTTGCGCTGCTTTGCCTGCACTTCGATCAGCCGCTGCTTCAGGGGCACTGTTTCATCCAACCCTGCTGCCTGACGCAAGCGCCGACGAATGTCATTGGCTTCCATATCCAACAACAAACTCTCATATTCAATATCCTGAACGGCTGCCTGATTTACCCAGCGAGAAATCATTGGTTGGCTTTCAGAGAATTCCTGTGCCAGTTGTCTCGCGATATCGATATTATCGTCTTCGGCTTCCGCTATGATCGAAAAAGCGCGCGAATATAACGATTGCACGCCTTCATTGTCAACAAATAGCCCACGGAAATCCTCGGAAAGATCACGTAAACGTGCTGGCTTTTGCACTAGGGCAGCAAGGAATTTTTCTTCGACAATATTAAGCAAAACAGCTTCTGTGGAAGAGGCATGTACAACAGCTGAACGCCTTATCTGCTGCTTCAGCGAAATGCCTGTAGCCTGTTCAATCTCCTGCCGCCATGCCTGGGCAAGGTAGTTGTCAGCCATTGTTTCAAGCATTGCATCTGCCTTTTTAGCCATGCGTGCCCGCCCCTCAGCGCCTTGGCCTGCCAACAGCTTCAAGCCCATCAGCCACGTCTCAAGCACTGGCTTGGCTTCACTATCCATTCTATGGCGAAATGCCTCCGCCCCCTCTTTGGCAAGCAGCGTGTCGGGGTCTTCCCCATCGGGCAGATAAAGGAATCTTGGTGCAAGCTCTGCTTTTAATAGCGGCATCATACGTTCCAGCGCCCGCCATGCCGCCTGGCGCCCGGCACGATCACCATCAAAGCAGAAAACAGGGCTATCACAAAGGCGAAAAATCTCGCGAATCTGACGCTCTCCAATGGCTGTTCCAAGTGGTGCAAGCCCAATTTTCAGGCCATGTACAGCCAGTGCCAGCACATCCATATAGCCTTCAACCACTATCAA
>CAZFCL010000119.1:0-3592 GCA_964517705.1 uncultured Zetaproteobacteria bacterium
ACTTTCATAAGAGAATATAACTTATCGTAATAATTATCTTTATTATTAATACGATCTGGCAAAATACCACTCCATAACTTTACATAATATCCATTATGCGACGTTCTACATTATTCTGTAATGCGTTAGAAGGTGCCGAAGTCTCTCTAGAACACCATCCCCTACAGGGTGATAAAGCTATCAGGAGGGTGCTGGAAATCGACAAAAGAAAAAGCACCCACGAGTGGTCGTAGATGCTTTTTTCAAGTTGGTACTCCCAAGGGGAATCGAACCCCTGTTTCCGGCGTGAGAGGCCAGCGTCCTAACCGCTAGACGATGGGAGCATTTCACGGAGGGCGATTTGTACTGATATCGGCCTGTCACGTCAATGGCAGATAGCTGCCCACCTGTTCTTTTTTAAATCTCCTCCGCTATAGTCGCGCTATGACTAACTACTTGCTCAAACGACTGGCCGGTATGATCCCCCTGCTCTTCGGGATCACTATTATATCGTTTGGTATGATGCATTTGGCACCCGGCGAACCAACTGTGGTTGGTCAGGAGTTTAACCCTAAAGTCTCTACGCAGGATATCGAGCGTCTGCGTGCCTACTATGGGCTTGATAAACCGCTCTACGAGCAGTACCTGAACTGGCTAAACCGCCTTGTTGTGTTTGATTTTGGCAAGTCTTTCTCGGCTGATGGCCGTGATGTGATGGATAAGATTGCCGAACGCATTCCTGTAACGCTCTGGATCAATGTCCTCGCCATGCTTATGATCATTGTGGTCGCCATACCCATAGGTATTGTCAGCGCTGTTAAACGTAACTCATGGCTCGATAAGTGCCTGACAATATTGGTTTTTATTGGTTTTGCCATCCCCTCCTTCTGGCTTGGCCTCTTGCTCATGATAAGTCTTGGTGTGAATATGAACCTGTTACCCGTCTCCGGGCTACACGACTATAATTGGCAGCAGATGAGTTTCTTGGAGCAACAGGTAGATCTATTGAAACACCTGTTGTTACCCATCTTTGTTTCGGCCATTGGCGGCCTTGCGGGCATGAGTCGCTTTATGCGCACAGGTATGCTCGAAGTGATTCACTCCGATTATATCACCACGGCTCGCGCCATGGGCGCACCTGAAAAGAGTATCCGCTACCGACTTGCGCTTAAAAACGCCCTTCTGCCAATTATTACACTACTCGGCCTATCCATTCCTGGGCTGATTGGGGGCTCTGTGATTGTTGAGCAGCTCTTCTCCCTTCCAGGCATGGGACTTCTCTTTTTTGAAGCTGTCATGGCACGCGATTACCCGCTGGTCATGGGTATTACGGTCATTGGTGCAATACTAACACTGCTGGGTAATCTGATTGCCGATATCTCTTATGCATGGGCTGATCCGCGCATTCGCCAAGGAAGAGACAGATGATTGCATTTGCTAGGTCCTTCCCGCTGATGTTTTCAGGCGGTGTGATTGTTGCATTTGTCATACTGCTGGCTCTTCTAGCACCGTGGGTTGCCCCTTTTGATCCAACAGAAATCAATGTGAAGGCCATCCTGATGCCACCATCATGGGAGCACTGGTGCGGCACAGACACACTTGGGCGAGATGTATTCTCACGCATGCTTTATGGCGCACAGGTATCACTTGCAGTCGGTTTTGTGGCGGTAGGCATATCACTGCTCATTGGGCTCTTTTTGGGTGCCGTTGCGGGCTTTAGTGGTGGCCGAACCGATGCAACAGTGATGCGCCTGACCGATATGGTACTCTGCTTCCCCACCTTTTTTCTCATCCTGGCCGTGATCGCCTTTCTGGAGCCATCTATCTGGAATATCATGATTGTCATTGGTCTGACATCATGGATGGGCGTAACACGCCTTGTCCGTGCCGAGTTCCTCTCATTGCGCCAGCGTGAATTTGTGATGGCGGCGCAGGGCCTTGGTGTTTCATCGTTTCGCATGGTGTGGCGTTACCTGCTTCCCAATGCTATGGGGCCTGTGCTTGTTTCTGCTGTACTTGGTATTGCTGGTGCTGTTCTCGTTGAGTCTGGCCTCTCCTTTCTGGGCCTTGGCGTACAGCCCCCCAACCCTTCCTGGGGCAATATTTTGACCGAGGGCAAGGATAATATTCAGATTGCATGGTGGCTCTCAATGTTCCCGGGGCTCGCTATTTTGATTACGGTGCTTGGCTATAACCTGCTTGGTGAGGGGTTAAGAGATTATTTCGACCCCAAGTTGAAACGCTGATGCATAGCGACATTTTTTACATGAAAAAAGCGCTGCAAGAGGCTGAAATTGCTGCGGAAAATGGTGAAGTTCCTGTTGGTGCCCTACTCCTGCTTGGGGATGGCTCCGAGATCTCCTCCTGCAATGCACCGATCTCAAGTGCCGATGCCTCAGCTCATGCTGAAATGCGTGTTATTCGTGAGGCGTGCCGTATAAGTGGCAACTATCGGCTGGCTGGAAGTACACTCTATGTAACACTAGAGCCGTGTACGATGTGTGCAGGGGCGATTGTGCATGCTCGGATTGGCCGTGTTGTATATGGCGCGAAAGACCCCAAAACAGGCGCTGTGGAGTCACTTTACCAGATACTTTCCGACAAAAGATTGAACCATCAACCTGAGGTGGTTGGTGGCATCTTGTCCGATCAGTGTGGAGAGTTGTTGAAGAGCTTCTTTCGTAGTCGCCGGTGAATATTGAACCGGACGTCTACCTCCCTTTGAAGTTGAGCCCCAGCAGGAAGAACTCCGGCGAGCCTTTGCGACTCGCTTCCGGTTTAATGTTCTTAATGCGCTGAAAAGCACTGCCCAGCTCACGCCGAAAGTTGTCGTAGCCCTCACCCATAAAGGTTTTCATCAAAACAGCGCCTTCCGGGCGCAGGTATTGGCGTGCAAAGTGCAGTGTCATCTCATTCAGGCCGATCATGCGCATCTGATCCACTAGTTTATTGCCGCTCATCTCAGGTGCCATATCGGAAACAATCAGATCCACTGAGCGTCCACTCAAGGCATGTTTCAATGCAGCCTGCCCCTCAGGGCTGTCAAAATCCCCCTGAATCAGGGTTGCGCCCGTGATTGGTGTTACCTCTAGTAGATCAATACCGATCACCAGCCCCTCATCCCCTACTCGTTTGGCGAGCTCAACACTCCAGGAGCCAGGGGCACAGCCCAGGTCAATGACAACTGAGCCATGCTTCACCTCGAGTTGGCAGTCCTCAATGATTTCGATCAACTTATAAGCAGCACGTGAGCGCTTTCCCTCTCTCTTCGCCCGCTTCACGTGAGGATCATTGGCATGGCGCTGATACCATGTCGATGTTTTACGTGCCGCTTTGCTTTTTGACTGTTTTGCCATAACTACTCTTTCATCCTCCACCCGCTCTTCCAGAGGTACCAGCAGGCTATGCATGTGATAGCAGCGGAGCTGAGAACAATACCCGCCGATGCAAACGGATCGGTATCACCAATACCAAGGAAGCCGTAGCGAAAACCATCGGTAAGGTAGAAGAAAGGGTTGGCGGCATTAATCTGCTGCCAGAATTCAGGCAGCTGTTTTACTGAGTAGAAAACACCGGAGAGAAATGTCAGTGGTAACACCACAAAGTTGGTAAT
>CAZFCL010000120.1:0-2899 GCA_964517705.1 uncultured Zetaproteobacteria bacterium
ATTTTGAATGATACACCGGCAGAAACAGCAGCTGCCACGCCAACTGCGGCGGGCACAATGGTGAATCTAAGCTACTAACAGTAAAAGCAGGAAAGCCCCGGGAGGTGAGCGCCTTCTGGGGTTGTATATGGGGGGAGTATGAGATTAATAAAGCTTGGCGTGGCACTTGTTGCAATCACACTATCTATATCATCCGCGCAGGCGGCCACAAGCGGTACGTTAACTCTGAGTAGTACGACGCATTCGGAGAATATATCTTCAACAAATAGTTCGATCTCCATGCAGTGGAGTGCGCTTACGGCCGGGGTTGGTGCTGTAACATATGAGTATGTGCTGGATGGTACTGCCACCCAAACTCAAACAACCTTTAATAAGCAGATAGATGCGCAAACGACAACGGCAACCCACTATGACAGCGCGGACTCCTCTCTTTTTGTTGATCTCTCCGCAGTTGATGATGGTACTTACTATTTTCATATGCGTGGATACGATGATGATGGCCCACTAAATGGTTCCGGCGTGGTGACGTTCGGCCCCATTGTTCTGGATAGCCAGCCAGCCTTTGCTGCATCCAATGCAGTATCGCCTGCAACGGGTAGCCACGTAAACCAGATTGCCCTGACAATATTGGGAAGCCGCTTTATGTCGGGGGCAACAGTGGATCTGGTAAATGGCGGTACGACTGTCGCTCTAACGGGTGTCACCGTTGTTTCGGCCACTGAAATTACGGCCAATGTGCCTGCAGACACCATACCGGCCACCTATGATGTAAAGGTTACCAATGCAACGCCGCATCAGAAATGGGTCACGCTGCCTAGCGGGTATCAGTCAACCAACACTGCTCCTGTTGCTGATGTCGGAGCTGACGCCACTGTTACCATTCAGCAAGGTGGAACGGGGACTATCAACCTTGATGGCACTGCTTCATCGGATGCAGATGCAGATGACATAGCATATCTGTGGACGGTCACGGCTGCTCCGGCGGGGAGTGCACTGGTCGTAGATACTACAACATATATAACGTCTACCAAGGCGGTGACTGTAAGCACAGCGGGCACCTATACTTTCTCGCTGGTTGTAAATGATGGGTTCACAAACAGCAGCGCTGCCACGGTCACCTACACTGTGGTAGAGCAGAATGCGAATAATCCACCAGACGCAGATGCGGGCGCAGCACAGCTGGTTGCCTCCAGTGCGCTGGTAACTTTGAGTGGCACAGGAACCGATGTGGATGCGGGCGATACATTGACGTATGCATGGACAGTATCAAGCGAGCCTGCCACTTCTGCCATTACCCTCTCAGATGCTACGGTACCTGGGCCAACCTTTACACCCACAGTAGCTGGTGATTATGTTCTGAGTCTTGTTGTGCATGATGGAACAGCGGACTCGAATGCAGCGACCGTGGTGATAACCGTCAATGATGCCCCCACAGCTGATGCAGGCACTGCTCAGACAGCGGCTTTAACACAGCTTGTCACGCTTGATGGCACCGCTTCGAGCGACCCTGAGGCTGCTGCATTGACGTATGCATGGAGTGTGACTTCAGAGCCTGCCGGTTCAGCTATCACCCTCTCATCTGCCACAGCTTCTCAGCCAACATTTACTCCCACAGCGGTTGGTGATTATGTTTTCTCACTGACTGTTACGGATCCACTTAGCCAGGCAAGTACCGCGGCCTCTGTCACGATTACGGCAGTTAACTCTTTTACTTATAACTATACATTTACCAAGAATGCCGGCACCACCAGTGTGACAGCGATAGGCTTCATTCTGTCCGGCACAGGTATTACAACAGCATCAGAGTTGGCAGCGGCTATCTCTAATTGTGACCTTGTGTCCCGTTGGGATCCTGCAACACAGGCATATATTAGCCATACACCAAGCTCACCGTTTAACGACTTCACTCTTGCTGCTGGCGAGGCTTACTTCATAAGTGTTTCGGCTGATTCAGTACTGGCATTAACTGGTGCACTGCCAACGATTACTTGCTCACTTGCTAAGAATGCAGGAACCACCAGCGTGACTGCGATTGGCTTGCGCCAAGGCGCAGTTGCGGGAGGTGTATCAACTGCAGCTGGTTTGGCAACGGCCATTGGTGCCAATGTTGACCTGATTTCCCGTTGGGACCCTGCAACACAGGCATATATTAGCCATACACCAAGCTCACCGTTTAATGATTTTAACCTTTCCGACGGTGATGCTTACTTTATTTCAGTAACACAAAATACTCAGTGGTAGTTGGAAATAGAGGTGAATATATAATAGGACACTACTAGTCTGAATGGCCCCCTGCCCAGCATCCATGTTCCGCTGGTGTTCCACTTAGCAGAGGTGCTGGCCCTTTTTGTTTCTGTAGTTGTCATTAAGAGCCACTTCTTTTCGAATAACTTGCTAAGAAGTTTGATAAGCAGTAGCAGGCGTTATGTGTTTTTCAGCAACTGCCAGTTTTGTTATCGGTGGGTCACTAACCGTATTGGGGGTAGTGACGCTGAAGAAGGCCAGGAACAGGGCAGAGCTGCCGTTTGCATCCATTCCACTTCTGTTTGGAGTTCAACAGCTTGTCGAGGGCACTCTATGGCTCTCTATCATGTACGATATGACATCTATTCAGACGGTAACAACTTACCTATTTACGCTGTTTTCGCATGTGATATGGCCAGTTCTTGTACCCTATGCGATTGCAATGATGGAGCAGAGTAGGGGCAGTGAGTCTTGGCGTAGAAATGTGATGTGGGGATTCCGGTTTATAGGCATTGTAGTGGCCGTGCTTTTGCTGGAGCTGGTTGCCACTCAGCCACTTATGGCTGTTCTGGATGAACATATCATCTATGTGACCCCATTTTTCTACGCTTGGCCTATGATGGCGCTCTATATCCTTGCAACATGTATCGTCGCA
>CAZFCL010000120.1:2909-3571 GCA_964517705.1 uncultured Zetaproteobacteria bacterium
GAGGGATTCTGTGATTTTGTATTATGTGGCAATGATCTTTTTCTTTGTCTCATTCTGGTTTTATACAAAGGCATTTTTCTCGGTTTGGTGTTTCTTTGCGGCCATTATCAGTGTGATGATTTACCTGCATTTCAGGCGCACGAATAGCAGGGGTAATGAGGCGCCAGGATAATCATCGCCAGTAAAGCGCTGTTTAATTGCTAAGCCCATTGTGTATAATACAACGCCTTTTCTACAAATAGATCACCAGCTACGGGAGTGAGTTATGAGCAGCAAAGCATCGCTAAAAGTCGTTCGGCCTGAAGGATCAGAATTGACGCATACCCGATGCTTTGATGCGCTTGCAGAAGAGCAGGGACTGAGTGATGAGAAGATCAGGAAGGTTCTGAAGAAGCATCTGCAGGAGCAGGAACTAAAGCCTTATCAGGCAGAGTTGGTTCACCTGCAAAAGTATCTGGACACAACCGGCAAGCGTATGATTATCCTTTTTGAGGGGCGTGATGCCGCGGGTAAGGGCGGCACCCTTCGGCGTGTCAGCCGCTATATGAACGAGAAAAAATACCGTATTGTCGCACTGGGAAAACCCACCGAGTATCAACGTAGCCAGTGGTTCTTTCAGCGCTATGTGGAACAGTTTCCAAGGGGTGGTGAGATCGTGATGT
>CAZFCL010000121.1:0-3487 GCA_964517705.1 uncultured Zetaproteobacteria bacterium
TCTAGCAATCAGGTCTCCGGCCCTTCTGGCAGCTCTCACAGCAACATACAGCACTTATCTCTCCTGAATCAAACAACTTTCTGACACATTTCAAACTGATGACGCATCCTAACAAGAGTACTTAAGAAAGTACGCTGAAAAATTACCAGCCAATCCATTATAACTGGATTAACTTTTGCCGATTAGCTCTCGGGCACTGAACTGGTCGTAAACAGCATCAGTAAAATAGAGTCCATGAGCAGGCGCTGTTGCCGCCCCTCTACTTCTATCGCATTGTGCCAGAAGCCTCTTAAACCCTTCAGCACTCTGACTTCCCAGGCCAACCTCTACCAGGTTACCAACCAGATTACGCACCATGTGGTAAAGAAATGCATCCGCAGCAACTTCGATCTCAATCACCCCGCCCGCCTCACCTACCTCCAACCTGGTGATGGTTCGCTCGGCATGCGCTGCCTGGCAACCGGATGCACGTAACGAAGTGAAGTCCTGCGTTCCGAGGCAGCAAGTAGTAGCCTCACGCATTGACTCTAAATTAAGTGCCCTAGGCACCCACCAGTGGCGCCAACGGTGAATGGCTGACGGTGTATTGCGATTCCATATCCGATAGCAATAGGCCCGCTCCCTGCAATTAAAGCGAGCATGGAAGTCCGCACTCACTGCCCGAACGCCCACAACCCTGATGCCATCCGGAAGCTTGCTGTTTAGACCGTGAACATAGGCCAGGTGTGAGCGATTCCAGCGCTCCAGTAAGACATCAGCATGCACAAGCAGTGCCTCAGCATGCACACCACTATCGGTTCGGCCAGCCGCCACAGTCGGCACAGAGCTGCCTTCAATAGCTGACAGCGCCTTTTGCAACTCCTCCTGAATAGATATGGCATTATCTTGCTGCTGCCAACCATGGAATCCGCCGCCATCAAACTCCAGCGCCATGGCAATACGCTGGTGAGTCATGTTCATATGTTCCATGCCAATATCAGACCCAACAAACCAGCACCCACACAGAGCATATTGGCCATAACAATCTCAAAGCGTTTACCCCTAACCACCCTATCGGAAAACTGTGATGAACTAGGCCAGCGTAACCACAGCTGCTCTGCCTGATCGGAAGCCGCTGCTAGCGTAGAACGAAATATGGAGACCAGTAGTAACGGCACATCCTTCCAGTGCTTACGCAAATGCCACTGCTGTTGAAAACCATCTACCACTGCTTTCACACTGTTTCGCATCGGCATCATAGTGAGCATATAACTAACACTCTTCTCATGATGGATAAAGGGAAGAGCGAGGATGAATTTGAACCACTCATGTTGTCTTAAACAGAGAAAAAGAAAACTGGCTGAGAAAAAGATTGAGGAGAGGTGAATGGAGAGCTGCAGACCACGCATCAGACCCTCTCGTGTCAAAGGTATTGGCATTCCCGGGAAAAGGTATTGCCCGGAGGAAAAGAGGATATGCAGTAACAAAATCGGAACAATACACCAGCGCAGTAGTTTTAAAATACGCACCACACGGCGCCAACTCTGCTCCACAAAATAGATCAATATGATTGCGATAGAGGAGAGTAGCAGCCCAAGCGCTATCTCTACTGCAAGCGTTGCAAGTGTCAGTAAGGAAAGGCCCAGAAGAAGCCTTGGCATTAAGTGTGCCGAATAAAAAATTGAAGCTAAATTGCTGGCAGCCATATACTCAAGAAAAAAGGGGTCGACTTAGCTACCCTTCTCCTCATCTTTTCCCTCATCATCGAATTTGCTCAGCAGGTGATCTAGATCCTGTGCCAGTTCATCAACTTTCTTGGGCGGGTCCTGCCCCTCATCCTCAGCGGCTAGCACCTCTTTCTGATCAGCAGAAGAGTCAGCATCAAAGGTTTGGCTATCCTCGAACTCAAATTCAATTCCATCACTCTCATCATCTGATGTTGGCAACGTCCCATCTTTGCCTTCAGAATCTGCCAGCCCTTCTTCAAACTCAAATGATGCCCCAGACTCCTGCACAGCACCCTCCTGCTCAGAGTCTGCTCCAACCTCATCGCCTGACGAGCTGCCCTCACCATCTTCCCACTCGGAGAAGTCCGCAAATACATCATGTAGTTCCTGAGTGCTAATGTTCTCATCAACCACAGCAATGCTTTCACGCTCCGCAAGCGACTTTCTGGCACCCTCAATATCAATCGATTCACTCTTCAGAGAGATATCCTGTGGCCCATCATCCTCGAAGCTATCCAGAAGTGCCATGATCTCCTGAGTCTCCTCATGACCTGGTCCCAGATCCAGGTTGTTATGATTACCCTCAGCTTTAGTTGAAAGCGTATCAACGATACCTGAGACATCATAATCCAGAGTTGTATTTTTTGTGCTATCGGATGCGGCCTGCTCACCACTATCCAGCTTACTTCCAACACCTTCATTCCCTGGGTTATCCGACTGTGCTGGGTCTTCCTGAGCCCCATTGGCCAAACTATCGACTGCTGCATTAAACCTCTCAAGTGCAGGCCCAACGAGAACAGATATGGCTACTGATTTCGCCTGATTGAAGTCGTCCACACCTTCCCGTTTGTGAAGAAGTTCAACTTTACGAATATGTGCCTCCACATTTTCAGGCTGCTTTTGCAATGCCAGATCAAGCTGCTGTAGCGCCTCTTCTTCCATACCATAGCGCATATACACATTGGCTTCAGAGAAATGATCAATCTGCGAATCAGCCATCATACTGCCGGAAATATTCGGAGCTCTTTTTTCAACTACGACCTCTGTATCATCACCAGAAGCGGAGGCACTACCGCCCTTCTCTTCTTCCTCTGCTACAGAAACATTCTCAACATCAACCACACTCTTTTCCAGTTTTGCATGGTTCTCTTGAGTAAGCGATTTGGATGGGTGGATCGGCTCCCTGCGCATCAGCAGCGCAATCACCACCAGCAAAACCACAACCAGCGTAATCAGCACCCAAAGAATCCAATCAATACTGGATGTTCGCAACTCCGTAACTTCTTCTCTTGCCTGTTTCAGATCCTGCTGAAGCTTGGTTACCAAAACTTCAAGCCTTTTGATATTCTCTACGGAGGCAGCGCTCTCTGCTTCATTCACCTTCTGGTTCAGCTCTGTAACGCTCTTCTCGCTCTGTTCCAATTGCTGCAGCAGCAGCTCATTCTGCGCCTGCAGATCCGCAAGAGAGGAGGCCTGACTAATCGCCAGATCATCATCTGCAGCCAACAAAGACTGAACAACTGCTGTCTCACTTGGTGGGAGAGTCTCGGCAACGCCGTCCGCAACTTCTCCAACACTAATCCGCCTGCTATAACGTGTGCGCTGTGCCTCTGCTTCTATAGCACGCTCTGGTTGCCCCTTCATCTCCTGCCACCGCTTCTCATGCTCTACAACAATGTGCTGCGCCTCTTTCGCAGAGAGTCGCTCAACCTCACTGGCTGTTGGCACATCAAGGAAGCTACCCTTTCGCAGAAAACTCATGTTATCCCGACTAAAGCTAG
>CAZFCL010000122.1:0-3423 GCA_964517705.1 uncultured Zetaproteobacteria bacterium
TCATACACAGTCTAAAGAGTATGAAAATAGAGGTGATAAAAAGGGTTTGAGATTTATTCACAATACTCACAACACCTATGATGAATATGAAGTTTTTTAAATTAAAGGGAAATTAGGAAGTAGACATGAACATAACGCTGTCCAGAGAGTCATTATTACAAGCCGTACATCGCTGCCAGAGTATTGTAGAAAAACGCCATACTGTTCCGATTCTCGCCAACCTTCTTTTAAAAGCTGAAAATGATACTCTCTACATCACAGCCACTGATCTTGAGGTTGCAATTCGTTGTCAGGCAACAGCACTGGTAACTTCCAGTGGTGAGATCACTGTTTCTGCAAAAAAATTATTCGATATCGTCAAAGAACTTGACCCCGATCAGGATGTTACCATTGAAACAGGCGAAACATTTGCATCTATTCGCTGTGGTCGTTCACGGTTTCGCCTTGCATCTTTGGCAGCTGGTGAATATCCAGCCATTACAGAAGAGGAAGGCGGTAATGCTATAGCCCTTTCAGGATCAATGTTCTCCGATATGGTGGCAGCAACAGCCTTTGCTATGTCTACCGATGAGACACGAAAATATCTTACAGGCACACTGCTTGAGGTTGATGATCAGCAAATGTTACGGTTGGTCACTACAGATGGTCATAGGCTGGCTCTCTCCGAAGTGCACTTACAGCAATCAGTTTCGGCGGTGAAATGCATTGTTCCAAAAAAAGCGGTAGTAGAGATGAGAAAGCTGTGTGATGAATGTCAGGGTCAGGTGGATATTTTCCTAGGCGAACGTCAGGTTCGTTTAGTGGCTGATTCCAATGTGCTTACATCAAAACTCATTGATGCCAAATTCCCTGTTTATCAAGATGTAATTCCTTCTGGTAACCCATCTCATGTGACTGTTTCAAAAAGTGAATTAGACCAGGTACTTCGCCGCAGTATGATTGTTGCAAATGAGTTTACTCATGATGTTCGGCTTGAGTTTAAAGAGAAGGGGATTGATATCTCAGCGCATAATACCGAGCAGGAGCAAGCAGAGGAGCATATTGCAGCGGAGTACAATGGTGGAGAAACAGCGATTGGTTTTAATGGGCGTTATCTTAGGGATACACTGGGTGCAATTCGCTCATCGGTAATTCGTATTGAACTTAAAGATGAGCTTTCTCCTGTCTTAGTACGGGGAGATGAAGATGAGAGTTCACGTTATGTCATTATGCCCATGAGGATTTAGGAGTTATCAAGAATCATTTATCCGCAACTCGCCTTTTTCTGCATGAGGTAAAAGTCAAAAACCTACGCTGCCATGGTGAGCTTATATGGAAGTGTAATCCGGGGTTAAATTTAGTGACCGGCGCTAATGGTAGTGGCAAAACCACACTACTTGAGGCTGTTTACCTCATGGCATTTGGCCGCTCATTTCGTCAAGCACGCGATCCATTTCTAGTAAAACATGATAGCGATAGTTTTCTTATACATGGGCGCTGGAATCGTTATGGCCCCATGAACCTCTCTGTTGCTGGCCGTCGTGGTAAAACCACCCTTCACCTTCAAGGCCGAGATGTACAGCGCCGTAAAGATGTAAGTGAAAGTTTTCCTGTTTTGGTGGAGGCACCACAGGGAAGAAGGGTTATAGATGGAGCCCCTGGTGAGCGCAGGCGCTGGCTCGACAATCTGATACTTGCCTGCTTTCCTAATATGGGAAGCCACTACGATCGTTACCTTAGATCAGTCATGCAGCGCAGCCGCCTACTGAGACGAAGGGCCACCTTCAGTGAATTGGATGTGTGGGAAGAGCAGATCGTTCGCTATGGACTGCCAATTGTGGAAATCCGGAAGAAGGTTATCGAAGAGATCAATCTTTTATTGATCGACGAAACAGAGCTCACAGAGCACTCCTTAAGTATCTCTGTTAATGTGCCGGACTATGAGAAACAGGCATGGTTGCAAAGGTTAAAAGAGAAGCGTGATGAAGACCTTCGAATCGGACTGCGTTTTGGCCCACATTGCGACCTGGTGAAGATTCACTTTCAGCAACGTGAGATTCGTAGTGCAGGTTCTCGTGGTCAGCAAAAACTGGCCGCCATAGCCATAAAGATGGCAGAGTGTGCAATGTGGAGTCGGCATCGTGGTCTGGTCCCTATCTTGCTATTGGATGACTGTCTGGAAGCATTGGACCGCACACGCCAACAGCGTTTGCTTATGCGCCTAAAAAAGAGCCTAGCTCAGGTGTTAATGACAGCACCTGATGGTGTGGAAATAACATCTGATTCCAGCATCACTGTTCAGTACCTGTGCGGGCAAAGGTTGCGTGATAGAGATGAGTCGATGGTTGCGGTGCAGGATGTAAGAATAGAAGGGATGGAGGAAGCTGCATGAGTGCTTCTCAAGAGATGGAAGAATACAGTGCCGATAGTATTAAGGTTCTTAAAGGGCTTGATGCAGTGCGCAAGCGCCCCGGTATGTATATTGGCGATACCGATGATGGTACTGGCCTGCATCATATGGTGTTTGAAGCGGTGGATAACTCCATCGATGAAGCACTTGCTGGCTACTGTGATAAAATCGAAGTCATTATCCACTCCGATGATTCGGTAACCGTACGCGATAATGGCCGTGGCATTCCGGTCGCCATGCACCCGGAAGAGAATGTTTCAGCTGCCGAAGTGATTATGACGGTACTGCATGCCGGTGGTAAATTCGACAGTAATTCCTATAAGGTTTCAGGTGGATTACATGGGGTGGGGATCTCTGTTGTAAATGCACTTTCAGAAAATCTTGAATTAGTAATTCGCAGGGATGGCGAAGTGCATTACCAGAAGTATGAGATGGGTGAGCCGGTAGAGCCACTAAAGGTGATCGGCACAGCCAAAGGCACAGGTACAGAAGTTCGTTTTCTACCGAGCCTGGATATTTTCTCTCATCGCAACATGTCATTTGATATTCTATCCACCCGTCTGCGTGAGCTATCCTTTTTGAATTCAGGTGTGCATATCGAAGTGATCGATGAGCGCACGGATAATAAAGTGGTGTTTGAATACGAAGGCGGCATTTCAGCTTTTGTTAAACATCTGAATCGTACGCGCACACCACTACATGGCGACTGTGTTGCTATGTGTGCCGAAAAAGATGATGTGACTGTTGAGCTATCCATGCAGTGGACGGACTCCTATCAGGAACATATTTTCTGCTTTACCAACAATATTCCACAGCGGGATGGTGGCGCTCACCTTGCGGGGATGCGCGGCGCTCTGACCCGCACCATCAATAACTATGCATCAGCCAATGGTCTGACCAAGAAAATGAAGGTGAGTCTTACCGGAGAAGACTGCAGAGAAGGTTTGACCGCCGTACTTTCAGTCAAGGTACCTGATCCGAAGTTCTCATCTCAGACCAAGGATAAGCTGGTCTCTTCCGAAGTACGCCCGATT
>CAZFCL010000123.1:0-3420 GCA_964517705.1 uncultured Zetaproteobacteria bacterium
GTTGAGGGAGGCGGTGGGCGATAAGTCGGGTATTATACGTTATGGCCACGCTTATGTGCCACTGGATGAAGCACTGTCGCGCGTGGTTCTCGATTTCTCAGGGCGCCCTGGGCTTGATTACCAGGTCGCCTTCCCGAAGGAGACTGTTGGTGGTTTTGATGTGGAGCTGTTTAAGGAGTTTTTCCAGGCAGTCACCAATCATGGGAGAATCACGCTGCATATTGATGCGATTCGCGGTGATAATAACCACCACATTATCGAAACGGTGTTCAAGGCGTTTGGCCGGGCTCTGCGCATGGCGCTTGAGTCTGATCCGCGCCACTCCGGTATCCCTTCAACGAAAGGGGCTCTGTAGCCAACAAGCTTGGCATCTATTTAACCTATGATTGGATTGATTAACTATGGCATGGGCAACCTGCATTCGGTTGCCAAGGCGCTGGAGAAGTCCGGGGGCAGTGTAGAGCTGGTTTCTGATGCTGATGCGCTGAAAACATATGATCGTATTGTACTCCCTGGTGTGGGCGCATTCCGTGACTGCATTGGGGCATTGAAAGCAAACGGTATGGATGCGGCTATCAGAGCAGAAGTAGCGGCCGGAAAGCCATTTCTTGGCATCTGCCTTGGCATGCAAGTGTTGATGGACAGCTCTCTTGAGTTTGGTCGCTATCCAGGCCTTGGATTTGTGCCTGGCGTAGTGAGGAAGTTCCCAGAGGATCATGCAGCCCGCGGTTTCAAAATTCCGCATATGGGTTGGAATGATGTGATTTTCGCATCTGATAGGGAGAGACACCCTGTACTGGCGCCACTTGAGGGGCAGCAGCTCTATTACGTGCACTCTTACTGCTGCATGCCGGAAAATCCGGACCACCTGCTCGCTGCATGTTCCTATGGCGACTACCCATTCGCAGCGGCCATCGGTTACGACAATATCGTAGGCGTGCAGTTTCACCCGGAAAAAAGCCAGCGTGCAGGTCTGGCGCTGATGGAGGCCTTCCTGAAATGGAATCCGTAACTTTCGAACTAATCCCCGCTATTGATTTGAAAGAGGGGCATTGTGTACGCCTGAAGCAGGGGCGTATGGATGATGCGACTGACTATGGTGATGATCCGGCTGCCATGGCGGCGCATTGGCAGTCACTTGGGGCAACACGGTTGCATGTTGTCGATCTCGATGGTGCATTTGCTGGTAAACCAGCCAACCGTGAAGCAGTTCGTGGTATTTGTGAGACACTTGAGATTCCTGTGCAGCTGGGTGGCGGCTTGCGGGATCTCTCTACTATTGAGTCCACCCTCAAGCTTGGTGTGCAACGAGTGATTCTTGGCTCGATTGCAGTTTCCAATCCAGCACTGGTAGATGAAGCGTGTCGCGCATTCCCGGGGCAGATTTGCGTTGGTATTGATGCCAGAGGTGGCATGGTGGCCGTGCATGGTTGGGACGATGTGACTGATGTAAAGGCGGTTGATCTGGCACGAAAGTTTGAAGACGATGGCGTTGCTGCAATTATTTATACTGACATCGCTCGTGATGGCATGCTAACTGGCCCAAATATTGAGGAGACGGCGAACCTCGCAAAGGCAGTTTCAATTCCTGTGATTGTATCAGGTGGTGTGGCAACCATGCGCGATGTTACCGCCTGCGCCACCCATGTAGATCAGGGTATTTGCGGCGCGATTACTGGCCGTGCCATCTATGAGGGAACCATCGATTTTGCTGAAGCCATGCGCACTCTGAAAGCATGCTAAGCAAGCGAATCATTCCCTGTCTGGATGTAGCACACGGGCGTGTTGTTAAGGGCGTACAATTTGTCGACATTATCGATGCCGGCGATCCGGTTGAGGCGGCAATCAAATATGATCAGCAGGGGGCGGATGAGCTCTGTTTTCTCGATATTCGCGCCAGCCATGAGAGCCGTGACACGCTTTATCATATGGTGACAGAAGTGGCTGAACATGTCTTTATGCCGCTGACTGTTGGCGGCGGGGTAAAAGCGCTCTCTGATATTGAGAGTCTGCTGCATGCTGGTGCCGATAAGGTCTCCATTAACACAGCCGCTATCTTCAATCCTGAACTGGTGAAAGAAGCGGCAGAGCGATTCGGTTCGTCTACCATTGTGGTTGCTGTTGATGCTAAGCGTGTTGGGGATCACTGGGAGTGCTTTACGCACGGTGGTCGTAAGCCGACTGGCATCAATGCTGTGGAGTGGGCGAAAAAGATGTCCGATTATGGCGCTGGCGAGATTCTACTGACCAGCATGGATGCCGATGGCACAAAAAATGGCTACGACATTCCGCTCACGCGCGCTGTATCTGATGCAGTTACAGCGAATGTGGTCGCATCAGGCGGTGTCGGAACGCTCGAGCATATGGCTGAAGGGTTAAAAGAGGGTGGTGCTGATGCAGTATTAGCCGCCTCGATCTTCCACTTTGGTACCTATACCATTGCTGAGGCCAAGTCCTATCTGGCTCAACAGAAAGTCCCTGTTCGTATATCTGTAGTAGATTAGCCTAATGTATTTTCAAGTTACGGTGAAATATGCTCCAGCATATTCTTGATGGCTGCTGCTGCTTCCTCCAGCCGCGATTTGCTCTGACTACTTAGGCATATTTTGCCATATGGATTGGAGCCGCAGCGCGCCGGGTAGGAGCCAATTTCTACTTTATCAAACATCGACTGAATATCAGCAAGCTGTTTGGCGAATATGCTTTCAGGCAGCTTTACTTCAATCTCTACACGGTAGTAAGGCTCACCGCCGAACTGACCCAGAATCGAGTGAAGCTGAGATTCAAAGATAGAGGGAACACCAGCAAGAACATAGACATTGTCGATATGAATACCTGGCGTGATACTTTTCTCACAGCGGATTAGTTCTGCACCTTCTGGTACCCGGCTCATTCGCATGCGCCCTTCGTTCATTCCGCTAGAGCCATAATGTTTCGTCATCGCTTGCACGATATAGCTGTGCTCAATCAGATCGACATCGAAAGCAGCAGCGACTGACTCCATGGTGATATCATCGTGGGTAGGACCGATGCCGCCAGAGGTGATGACAGCATCAAACTGTGAACGCAGTCGGTTCAGGGTTGAGATAATGACAGCACCATCATCCGGAATAGTGACAACTTCACCAAGTTTGCAGCCACGTTCAAAAAGACATTGTGCAGCTAGGTACGCATTTGCTTCTCGTGTGCGTCCGGAGAGCATCTCATTGCCGATCACCAATATGGCGGCTGTTTGGTGTTTCATGCCTACATCATAGACGGTGCTGGAAAATCCTCCAGCACATCTACCTCACAGGAGCACTATCTCTGCTTCCTTCCCCTAAGTGCTGCGATGCGTGCCTCAGTGGATGGGTGTGAGGCAAAGAGATGCATCAGGCCGTTGCTGCGCCCATGGATTTTCATGGTTGCCAACGCATCTTT
>CAZFCL010000124.1:0-3393 GCA_964517705.1 uncultured Zetaproteobacteria bacterium
ACTTCAATAGTGATCCGAGCATAGCGTGTTTTCAGTCGTGCGGGGAGGGGCATCACGGGCGACATCGCAGGCGGTTCCGGCCAGTTGTAGATCTCCTTGGTTGGCATCACTGCGGAGTGAGTCGATCAGGCAATCCTGGGCAGAGATCAGCAGTAGGGCGGCGTTCAGGGTGGAGTGGTCACAATGCTCGGATGGTGTCACCACCTCCAGCGCACAGCGCTGCTCCGCCTTCTCCTCTGCGTCGATCCAGTCGGCAGCGTCCAGCATGGCCAGCCTCGCGGCCTCTTCCGGGGTGATGTGGTTTCCGTGCTGCTGCTGGTAGTGGCCGGTCAGCTGGAGCAGGGCGGCAACATGCTCGGGGTCGAGCTGGAACTGGATGGGGTTGCTGGTCTGATCATTGCTCTGTCTTCGGCAGTCGATCAGACGTAAGTGGTCTCTGTTTTTAGTGCTCATGGGTGAAAGCTCAGGTAATCCTCGTTATAGAGATCGTTGTATTCGCGCAGGAGGGTTAAAATCTGCCCAACCGTCAGGCTTTCGATGTTGGCCCCTGCCTTTTGCTGGATATGCTGTGCAAGCCCGTGGGTGTAGTGGCAGTTAGTTTCGGCATAGATGCCGATTTCCTGGAAGATCTTGGTCATCTTGACTTCGAAGGTAGAGGCTCTCATCGTGCAGGCCTCAGTCCGGCTTCTGCGAGCCGCTTCATTTCAAATCGGATGATGTCATTGTCGTATTCTTTGATCTGTTCGGTCGGTGTGGGAACTGTCTCTGGATAGCGGTCGTGCGCCCACTGTTGAGCGCTACGGTGGGCAGTGCATCTGTTATTGAGCCTGTACGCGTAGACCGCTCTTTTTAGCTGTTTGATTGCTGGTGTGTTCATAGTCCTGTCCGGTTCTCAGTGGGATCCCCTTCTCGCCGGGGCGGCGGCATTGCCTGTGTTCGGTGTGGCCATCGGCTTGAGTTGTGGTGTGTGCCGCATCAGCGATTTGTTGAACTTACGTCGTCTCTTGGCAGCGATCTTCTTTCTCTTACTCATCGTCATTGATTACTCTCCGGTCTAAGGCCCACATTGGTCAGGAGCTGCTGCTCCCAGTCGCGGATCCGCTTTTCGCGAGCAGGACAGATGCTGAATCCCGGATGGGAGAAGTGGATGGCGGCGATGTAGGATCTCGTGTCCGGCAGTCGACTCCGCCTGTTTCTCTCTGGATGCAACTCTCTCTGCTTCACGGTCTGATTCTTACTCCATCAAATCGTTGATCGAAGCCTCCGTGCCGCACATCAAAGGCTGTATCAGCGCCCCGGTATTGCGCCGCCGTGATTCATTGGTAGGGCGGGTTGGGGTGTTATGGTTTGCACAATACAGGTAATACCGGTATACTGTCAACAGTCAATACCGGTAATTTTTTAATTTTTTTGAATCGGTGGATTTTGCAAATTGTTTTCAAAAGGTTGCTACAATAGGTTTTACAAGATCTCTTGCTATAATAAGAAAACAAAAAGAGAACAATTGGAGTGAGTGATGGCTACGCAATCAACTATTGAGTGGACTGAGCAGACCTGGAATCCGATGACGGGGTGTACAAAGGTCTCACCGGGGTGCAAGCACTGTTATGCAGAGGTGATGGCCAGAAGGCTGCAGGCAATGAACACACCCGGTTATGAGTGTGGTTTTGAGTTGTCCATGCATCCATCACGACTGGTGCAGCCGTTGCAGCGTAAAAAGCCAACAATGTTTTTCGTCAACTCCATGAGTGATCTCTTTCATGAAGATGTGCCTGATTCGTTTCTGGATCGGGTATTTGAGGTGATACGCAAAACACCATTTCATACCTACCAGATTCTGACCAAGCGTGCGGAACGGCTTCCAGCTTACTTCAAGAGCAGGGAATGTCCTCCAAACGTCTGGTTGGGGGTATCAGTGGAGGACAGAGAGTATGGATTGCCTCGCATCAATAAACTCAGAAAAGTCAATGCAGCGGTGCGCTTCCTCTCTGTTGAGCCGCTTCTGGAGGATCTGGGACCAGTGAACCTGGCCGATATTCACTGGGTGATCGTAGGGGGGGAGTCAGGCCACCGTGCACGCCCTATGCAGCCACATTGGGTCGACAACATCCGTATTCAGTGCGAAGAGAGCGGGGTTTCGTTCTTCTTCAAGCAGTGGGGCGGCTGGGGCGCGGACGGCAAAAAGCGGGCGAAAAAGAAGAATGGTCGACTGCTTAATGGCCGAACCTGGGACCAGATGCCGGCACAGGCGGCCTAGAAAAGGTCCCGTTGACCAAGGTTGCGGATCTCGTTCCAGAAATAGTCAGCCAGGTTGTGCTTGGCGATAAATACAAGCCAGTAAAGAGGCTGGCTCTTGCTGCCAGTAATCAGCTCTTCCCGGTCTGACGGGTAGATTCCAAGCGCTTTGATCTGCTCTTTCCAATACTCTAACGCCATATTGCGCAGTGAATTACCCGCCTGTATATCCTTTGTTGCCTCTCTCCAGCCCGGCGCAGCCTTGTCCAGAGGGGAATCATCTGCTGTGCGCCATTTCATGATGTTACGTTGTGTATCCATTGCGCTGAAATGAGCGATGATGTCGATACGTTTCAGTTGGGCAAGGGCCTTAAATATATCGATATGTAGCGTCTCAATATTGAATGGATCGATAAAAGCCAGGTTCAGCCCATAGGGGTCAACGGCGTCAACCGCTTGTTGAGCAGTCACTGCAGCTGGGCCAAGGTAGGTAAATACTGTTGCCCCCAACTCACGAAGGTGTGATGCGCAATCACTAAGCTTGTCAGGGTCCATATCGCCAATATGGATGCTGTTGAACGGCACGCCACACTCCAAGGATTTTTTATAGGCGGTGACTGCGCTACCATCAATGATGCGATTGGTGCCGCGGATTCTGGCACGGCCGGTTCCGCAAAAAAGGTCAATATAGGTCGCGCCTGCTCTATCAATGTATTTAAGGCGGGTTTTCCTGGAGGCATCAATGTAGCGCCTTAATCGCTCATGCTTCTCTTCTGCCCAGGGGCCAACTTCTGTAATCAGATTTTCATCATAGGAGTTATCACTGCTCACACTATGCCTTTTTGTAATATTTTGTTACAAAACAGGGTGTTCTAACCCTTTTTGAGTTCACGCTCTTTATTTTCGGAGTCACGCGTATGGCGCCCCGAGCGTGCAATAGTGCGCAACGCGTCCTTGTTTTTCTCTGGGTTGTCTCTGTAATCAGTGATTAAGTGCATTTCATCTTCACTTAGCGAGATGCCTGCATCAATAGAACCACTACCGACAAGAAGGTATTCGATGCTGGTTTTTGTGTTTTTGCAGAACTCCGTTGCTGGACCCATAGAGGGCATTGATATTCCCTTAAGATAATCATTGACTGTCTGTTGGCTGACACCG
>CAZFCL010000125.1:0-3362 GCA_964517705.1 uncultured Zetaproteobacteria bacterium
ATACGCTGAAAGATATGCAGCCACTACTCGGTGAGAAGCGGGAGATTGTGGTTGCCCGGGAGCTCACCAAACTTCACGAGGAGTTTGTCTCCGGCAATGCATCCGAACTTATCGAGCACTTCACTCAGCGCTCGCCAAAAGGGGAAATTGTCCTGCTTATTGGCCCTGCCATCACAGAGCAGCGCGAAGTAAGTGATGTGGAAATCCAGTCACTTCTGGCCACTGCGACCATGCAGGCACTTGCCCCTTCTGCCAGAGCCAAGGCGGTGGCAAAGGAACTGGGTATCAACAGATCCAGAGTCTATAACCTCACCACCAAATCGTGAGCACAAAGCAGGGGCAGCGCGGTGAAGAGAGGGCTTGCCGTTATCTTCTTCGCAGAGGCTTTAATATTATCGACCGCAATGTCCGCCTTGGGCGCGGTGAACTCGATATTGTTGCCTGCTCGGATGCACTGCTACTTTTTGTCGAGGTCAAAGCACATAAAACGCGTGAGTCGGGGCTCCTTGCTGTCCATGCGGAGAAATGTGCGCGGCTCTACTCGGCAGCAGAATCATGGCTTGCCAAGCACCCGCAATATACTGACTTACAATGCCGCTTTGATTTAATTATTGTCACCCCTAGAGTTGGCTTACCCGATTGGGTACCGCCACACATTGAACAGATGAAAGATATTATCAGGCAGGGCTAACAGGAATGAAACCGGAACTTATCAATCAAACTATCACAGATGGTATCGAGCTTCGCAGAGCGTGCCTGGATACTTTGGCCGAGCCTCTTCTGCATGCGGCGCAAGCATTGGTCGACTGCCTTGAGAGCGGTGGCAAGGTGCTTGCCTGTCGCAACGGCGGCTCTGCCGCTGACGCACAACATTTTGCTGCCGAACTGGTCAACCGCTTCGAAACAGATCGTCGCGGACTTCCGGCCATCGCCCTGACACATGATGCCTCGGTGATCACCAGCATCGCCAACGACTTCTCATTTGACCGCGTCTTTTCACGGCAGATTGAGGCGTTAGGAAACCCCGGCGATCTGCTACTCGCCATCTCTACCAGCGGCACCTCCAGCAACATTACAGAGGCGGTGAATCAGGCAGCCGCCTCCGGCATGAAAACCATTGCTCTAACCGGCCGCGACGGAGGAGACCTTGGTCGCAACAGCAATATCACCACGCAGATCAATATCCCGCACAACACCACAGCACGCATTCAGGAGATGCATATCACCTGCCTGCATATTCTCTGCTCGCTTGTTGATGAGCACATATTCGGAGAAAAATAAGCTGCCCAGAAACAGCCCCCTTTAAGGAGTTTTTATGTTCAATATGCACCGGTTCATCATCGTAGTAGCCATGCTCTCACTGACAGGCTGTCTTGCCGCCGTTGTCGGTGGCAGCGCTGTTGCAACCAAGACAGTGCACGACAGGCGCATGGTCGGCACACAGCTTGATGATGCTGCCATCACAGCCAAGATCGATGCACGGCTCATTGCTGAAAAGGATATGCCCTCACGCTGGATCAGCGTACAGGTGATTGATGGTGGTGCCACGTTGACCGGCTATCTACCAACCCAGAACCACATTGATCGCGCTGTACATATCACCCACTCCATCAAAGGGGTCAGCTCGGTACATTCGGAGCTCCTGATCGGCAAGCCCAAAATATCTTCTCTGATGAAAGACAGCTTCATCACCACCAAAGTGAAAGCCGCTCTACTGAGCGATGTGCAGGTCTCCGGCTTTAGCGTCAAAGTAGAGACTGTCGATGGTAAGGTTTATCTGCAGGGTGTTGTGGATAATTTTGTGCAGCGCCAACGCGCCATCGATATCACCAAAAAGATTGATGGGGTCACTGCTGTTGTCGACCTGATGCAGATCGAACAGAAATGAGCCACCAGGCCACATGGAAGGCTACCCGTGAACAGGTTTCGCAGTGGCAGGCATCCGGCAAAACCGTAGTCTTTACCAACGGCTGTTTTGACCTTCTCCACCCGGGGCATATCGACTACCTCAGCAAAGCAAAGTCTCTTGGTGATATATTGATTGTGGGACTAAATGATGATGATTCGATCAGGCGCCTAAAAGGGCAAACTCGCCCTATCAACCCTCTGGAAGATCGGCAAATTATGCTTTCCGCACTCAAATCAGTCGATCTGGTTGTTCCATTTGGGGAAGATACGCCGCTGGAACTGATCTCGATGCTACTGCCGGACATTCTGGTCAAAGGTGGTGATTACGCGCCGGATAATATTGTTGGTGCAGAGGTTGTTCGCCAGCATGGCGGCCATGTCACTATCATCGACTTTGTTGATGGCCACTCCACATCCTCACTGATTCAGCGCATTCAGAAAGCCGGATAGCGCAAGCTTACACCCGCAGGCCTGATTTCATGCCAAAGCCGATCAACATCACAGCTGATGCACACATATGGGGCGCAGCCTCAGCCTTTTCCCAGCTAAACGGAGTAGATAGCCAACTCACACTGCTTGAAAGCAACCAGATCAACCAAGAAGCACTCACCAGCAGCGATATACTGCTCACCCGCTCATCTACCAAGGTCAACGCAGCCCTGCTCGGTGGCACCCCCGTCCGCTTTGCCGCCACCGCCACCATCGGTGATGATCATTACGACAAAGCATGGCTGGATGAACATCACATTACTTGGGCCAATGCTGCCGGCTCATCAACAGGCTCAGTGCTCGAATATATGGCCGCGCTTCTGCTCTTCCTGCATCGGCAACAGCTAATTTCGATTCCAGATACCACCATCGGCATCATTGGTGCAGGCAGGATAGGCGGCGCACTTGCCAAGGTTTGTGAATCCATCGGCATGCATGTGCTGCTGAATGACCCGCCAAGAGCACGCAGCGAGGGCCAAGGTGCATTTGTCAGCCTTGATGAGATCCTGGAGCAAGCTGATCTCATCACACTGCATACACCGATGATAAAGAGCGGTGAAGATAGCACCTTTCACCTGATGGATGCGGCGCAGCTGTCACAGTTTCGTGGCAGAGGCATCATCAATGCGGCACGTGGCGGCTGCGTAGACAACCTTGCCTTGAAACAGTGGCTGGATCGTGATGCCTCGCACTTTGCCGCGCTCGACTGTTGGGAACATGAGCCTTCACCACTGCAAACGCTTATCGAACATCCACAGATGGCAGTTGCCACACCACATATCGCAGGGCACTCGCTGGATGGCAAGGCAGCCAATACCCTCTATATCTACCAAGCCTTGTGTCAGTTCCTGAATATAGAGCCTACCTGGAACGTGCAGAGCGAGCTTCCCCCCTCACCTGCGACGGTGACCATCGAACACAAAGGTGACCCGTGGCATACGCTCTATCATGCTGCCAGCCAGCTA
>CAZFCL010000126.1:0-3350 GCA_964517705.1 uncultured Zetaproteobacteria bacterium
TATGGACCTAGAGGAACGCCCCAGTTCAGGCACTGTTATCAAGTATGTGGAATAGAACTAATATTTTACTTTAAATTTATATTATAACATACTAAAAATAAAAAGATTATATCCTGATCTTATAAGAATAAACGATTGTAACTATCATCTGAAAAACCCACTTCAATTTTGCTTCCTGCAACCAACACCGGGCGCTTAATCATGGAAGGATTCGCAGCCATTAACTCAATCGCCTTTGCCCTATCAACCCCCTCTTTCATATATTCAGGAAGTTTCCGCCAGGTCATACCTCGGCGATTCAACAGAGCCTCCCAGCCCAGCTCTTCAACCCAGCTCGTCAGAAGTGCCATATTGACGCCCTCTTTTTTATAATCGTGAAAGCTGTATTCAATACCGTTGGAGCCCAGCCACTTCCGCGCTTTCTTCATAGTGTCACAATTCGGAATACCGTAAAGATCACACATTGGATTCTAGTTACCCTGCTTGCGAATAAAGGCAAAGAACTCCGTTGGGCCGTCTATATTCAGCGGCGTCACCACTATCTCCACAAGAAACTCCGAGCCATCGTGGTGCAACGCCTTGATCTGCATCGGTTTATAGAGCCAGGAGCCAATGCTGCTCTCCCGATACTGGCGCATGCCTTGGTGGTACTCCTTATGCATACGTGCAGGGATAATGGTTTCCAGTGGTTTGCCCATGATTTTCCGTCGTGGCCAGCCGAACAGCGCCTCAGCACTTCGGTTCCACTCGGTAACTACGCCGCTTTCATCTGTACTGACATAGGCATCATAGCTGCGATCGATGATCTCCTGTAGGCGCTTTCCCTTTTTCCACACCTTATGTTGCAGCTCCTGCTGCTTCATAAATGAGCGCTGCGCGAAAACACCAAAGCCAATCAATGTTGCCGACATCAAAAGACGCATCCAGTTCTCATTGGCATCAGCACTAATGAGATTGTCCAAGAAGCTTTCATGCCCGAATAGAAAGGTGTGGAGAAGCGCTTCAAGTGGCCAGAACAAAATGGCCAGGAGAACTCCCAGTCTAGCAAACCCAACTCGTTGCAGCATTGTCGCCCCCCTATCAGGCTAAAAGGAAAACTGGGCAAACAGTTGTGCCGTTGCCTCAGATTGATCCAGATAGAGCGAGCACAGTTGCATATCAGCCACTCCACCAATCTCCCCGGCCATGATGGTGTCAAAGTTTTCACCACCAATCAACCGTAGGCGAGTTGTGAGAAAAAGGTAATCCAGTACATGATCTGAAATCAGTGTGCGATGTACCTGTGGGCCGGCAATCATGTAAGCACTGCGATAACCCTGCTCAATCAAAATACCCTTCAGAGCCGCTCCGCGCACCTCGGGGCTATTCGTCACAAATAGCTCGGCTCCAGTAGCCTCAAGCCGGCTGATGCTTGAGCGGCTCGCAGCGCTACCCGTAAAAACAAGAACCCGCCGATCTGCCAATAGGCTCAATGAGGCCACCGGAATATCAAGACTGTTGGATATAATTACCACGTCAGGCTGGGGCTTTAACCCTGACTTTTCACGCCATGTCAGAAGATCAGCATACTCTGGGCCTTTCCCCACAGGCAGAAGGTCTTGCGCCTCTCCCTTGGCAAGCTGTCTGAAGTAGCGTGCCGAGGCAATAACCACATCACTCTGTGCAGCCAGCTCCTGATAGAGCCGCCAGTCACGGTCGTTGATAATATCATCTGGCACTTGTCGCTCATCGGAGTGCCCAAGCCCTAGTGAAATACGTCCGTCAAGGCTGACAATATAGTTGGAGTAGATGAGAAGCTCACCAGGCTCGGTCTGCTGCTGTAGATTTAGATCCAGATAGAGCCCATGAAGCTTACGCTGCCTCTGCTGCCCCGGAAACAGTTGCAGCACTGTCATAAATCATCGCCACTACAGCGAGTCATAGCATGTACAGCGAACCTCACCAGAACCAGCTACCATCATCGAGATCACTTTCACACCGTTTAAGCTGCGCACGATAGATAGAAGCTTTGCGTTTGACCTTTTTGGCCACACCCACCAACCATGGTTTTTTATTGTAGGTTCTGCGTTTCCAGCCACCATGCCCCTCGTGGTAGGCAAGGTACTGGTTGTAGGCGTCCCACTTGGAGATACCTAGCGTCTTGTGACTATAATTTCCGTACCAGCCCACAAAATCGACTGCATCTTCAAAATCATCACGATCTGCACCCCAACTGCCAGCCTTATCCATATACCACTCCCAGGTCATATCCTTTACCTGAGCGTAGCCATAGGCGGTTGATTTGCGCCCCCACGGGATAATACCAAGCAGATAATCCTTGGGTGCTTCAGCCTCAGCCCGGAATCGTGACTCCTGCCAGATAATTGCCAGCTGCACATGCACCGGAATACCCCACTTCTTGAAAGAGTCATAACTGTACTCGTACCAGTCGCCCTTCTCCCTAAAGATAGAGCAGGCGTTATCGACATTCTTCGGTGGGCTACTGGCACAGGCCACCAGTGAACAGAGGGTAGCCACCAGCAATAGCCTTGTGCCCAAAGATGTCACATCAGCACCCTTTCAACACCGCCGTTCTTTACTTTCTCTATGAACTGCTTCTGCCAATCTTCGCCGTGTAACTGCTTGGCAAGCTCGACCACAATATAGTCGGCTGTTACATCTCCTTGCCCCTCAAGCCTCGACAGGCCCTGCAGGCATGATGGACAGGAGGTCAGCACCTTCTGCTCCCCTTCTCCTTGCAGCTGACGACGGGCAGCCTCCATCTTCTCCTCTTTACGCGTGCGGATCTTGCCCGCAATGGCCGGATGCGCCACAGCCATGGTACCTGCTTCACCACAGCACCCCTCGGATTTCACCGCCTGCTGCCCAAGCAGCGACTCAATGGCAGCTTTGGTTCCGTGTCGTTTTAGAGGGGAGTGACATGGCACATGGTACATATATTCACTACCGCCGGCTTGTTCAGCTTCCACTCCCTGCTCCATCAAATATTCATGAATATCGATCAATGGCGCGCCCGGGAACACATGCTCCAGCTCATAACGGGTCAACTGATCATAACAGGTGCCACATGAGACAATCACCGCCTCAAAATCGAAATGGGAAAGCGCATTGCGGATACGGTGAAGCTGCACCCGATTATCATAGCTGATCTTGCTCCCCTGCTCATGATCACCACTCGCTGTAGAGGGGTAGCCGCAGCATAGATAGGAGGGTGGCAACACCACATTAACACCAAGATCAAACAACATCGCCTCTGTTGCCAGACCCACCTCGGAGAAAAGTCGTTCAGAGCCACAGCCTGGGAAGTAGAACACAGCCCTTCCATTGGATATGCCTGGATCACGCAGCAC
>CAZFCL010000127.1:0-3344 GCA_964517705.1 uncultured Zetaproteobacteria bacterium
GCTGCTGCACCATAGGCTGCAACTTTTTTACCTGCCCGCTTCTGTTCGATCAGGAATGCCAAGAGATCGTTCTTGATATTGTCTGCTCTTGGCTGAAAGTTCAGATAGGTTTCTATACTTTGCAGTCCGCGACTTGTCTCTTCCTGTAGTATTTTGGTTACAGTTGCATTGGTTTCACGAGAATCATCTTCATGACAGCCATAGACTCTCAGGCTGCCGCCGTGTGTTGACAGTTCTTCTACATTCCAGATGCGTAGGTTTGCAGCCTCAAAAATTCGGCTTACTGTGTAGAGTGAAAGATAGGAAAAGTGTTCGTGATAGACGGTATCGAACTGAGTGTGTTCGATCAGTTGCATCAGGTGTGGAAACTCCAGTGTGATGGTGCCACCGGGTTTAAGCGCTGCCTTTAGTCCACGGGTAAAGTCGTTGATGTCTAGCACATGTGCATAAACATTGTTACCTGCAATCAGGTCGGCTTGTTTCCCCTGCTCTGCCAGTTGTTGCCCAAGTGCTTCACCAAAGAATTCTCGCAGGACGGGTATGCCCAAATTTTCAGCAGCAGTGGCTGTACTGTCTGTGGGTTCAATCCCCAGGCAGGGGATGTTTGATTCCACAAAGTTTTTCAGCAGATAGCCATCGTTGGATGCCACTTCGATCACCAAGCTATCTGGTGTCAAATTGAGCTGCTGCTGCATTTTGGCAGCATACTCTTTCGCATGCGCGAGCCATCCACTAGAGGTACTGGAGAAGTAGGCGTAGTCTGGACTGAATAGTTCATCAGCCTGTGCATAATCTTCGGTTTGCACAAGCCAGCACTGATCACAAACCTTGACATTAAGGGGGTAATATTTTTCGGGTGCTGAGAGATCCGATGGCTTGAGGTAGGCGTTTGAAGGTGGTGCAAAGCCTAGATCGAGAAATGTATGTGTCAGTGGTGTCCCACAGTGGCGGCAGTTCATACAGTCATCCCCTCAAAGCCCTTATCCACAAATGGGTGGTTTTGATCTCTTTCGGAGATCTCTGAGATGTGCAATGGCCACTGAATATTAATTTGTGGATCGACCACGTTGAGTGCACCTTCTGCACTGGGTGCATATTCTTTGGTATGAAAGTAAAGCATTTCACAATCTTGGGTTAGTGTCTGGAAGCCGTGGGCAAGCCCTTCTGGTATGACTATGGTTTTATGGTTTTGTGCTGTGAGTATCTCGGCATGATATTGAAGAAATGTAGGCGACTCTTTTCGTAAATCGATTGCGACATCAAAAACTTCACCACGGATACAGCTAACAAACTTTGTTTCTGCATGGGGTGGGTTCTGGTAGTGCATTCCTCGCACCGTACCCTTTTTTTCTGTGAGCGTGTGATTAATTTGTGCAATTGCCCTTCCATTGAGCAGCGTGCTGAGTTCTTGGGTGCAGAAAAGACGCTCCAGGTAACCGCGATGGTCACCCTGTGGTTTTCTCTGGAGGAGCGTTAAACCTTCCAGTGAGGTGTTCAGCAGGTCAAAGCGGGCCGTCATTGTGTGTGAGCTACCTCGTAACTTTCTATTTGCTGCAGGCAGACCTCTGTCATGTTACTGTCTTGTTTCCATGCAGTGTGCCATTCGATTGTTTTGTCCAGTGCGGTTGCCAGATTCCAGCGCGGAGTCCAATTCAACAGTGTTTTTGCCTTGGTGCTGTCGAGTTTTAGTGTGTTGGCCTCGTGTGGCTGTGGATTTTTATCCAGTTGCCAGTTTGCGCCGGAGATTTGCTGGCATAGGTGGTTAACAATCCATTCCACAGAACGGCTATCTGTGTCATCGGGGCCGAAGTTCCAACCCTCTGCAAATTGACTCCCTTTTGTATACAGGTTTTCAGCCAGGGTGATATAACCAGAAAGTGGTTCTAACACATGTTGCCATGGGCGAATTGCCTTCGGTGAACGAATGACAAGGGTTTGCTTTGCATCTATCGCACGTAGAAAGTCGGGAATCAGGCGATCGTCGCCCCAATCCCCACCACCGATGACATTGCCTGCCCGTACACTGGCCAACTGCACACCGACATCTTCAAAGAATGAACGGCGGTATGATGAAGTGACAAGCTCAGCACAGGCCTTGCTACTGGAATAGGGGTCATGCCCACCCATGGGTTCGTTTTCGCGGTATGGCCAGAGCCATTCGCGATTTTCGTAGCATTTATCTGTGGTGATATTCACAACAGCCTTGACTGAGGGTGTATTTCGAACGGCCTCAAAGAGATTGACGGTACCGATAACATTGGTTGTGTAGGTTTCAACTGGGTCTTTGTAGGAGGCGCGCACCAGAGGTTGTGCAGCCATATGGATCACAATGTCTGGATTGGCTGCCTGCATGGCGGTTTGCAGTGTTTTGCCATCGCGAAGATCTGCAATGGTCGAAGTGGTTAGTTGATCTCCAACTTTCGCCTCATTAAACAGATTGGTTTTTGTGGGTGGGTTCAGTGCATAGCCATGTACAGATGCGCCCATTTTATTAAGCCAGATCGCCAGCCAACCACCTTTAAAACCGGTATGCCCTGTCAGAAAAACAGACTTGCCTTGCCAGAAGGAGTGGTTCATTTCCAAACCTTCCAGGGTGCCTTGCCGCTGTTCCAGAGATCGTTGAGCATGTTCTTCTCTCTGAGTGTATCCATGGGTTGCCAGAAACCATCATGTTTAAAGGCAGAGAGTTCTGACTCATCTGCCAGGCTGGCCAATGGCTCGCCTTCCCAGGATGTTTGGTCGTCTGCGATGCGCTCAATCACCTTTGGATTGAGCACAAAATATCCACCATTGATCCAGCTACCGTCTCCAGCCGGCTTCTCCTCGAAATGATCAACATTGCCATCGCCAGCGATGACCAGTGCGCCATAGCGACCAGGTGGTCGGGTAGCCGTTAGGGTAGCAAGCTTTCCGTGCTGTTTGTGATGTTCGAGCAGGGCTTTGATATCGACATTACCGACACCATCACCATAGGTGAAACAGAATGCCTCGTCGTCTTTTACATAGTCATGTACACGCCTTAGGCGCCCGCCAGTCAGCGTGTTTTCGCCTGTATCCACCAAGGTCACTGCCCAGGGGTCTGCATTGTTTTGGTGAACCTGCATCTCATTTTTTTTCATGCAGAAGGTTACATCGGACATGTGCAGGAAGTAATTGGCAAAGTACTCCTTGATCATGTAGCCCTTATAGCCGCAGCAGATAACGAAGTCGTTCACGCCATGTGCCGAGTAGGTTTTCATGATATGCCAGAGAATTGGCTTCTGACCGATTTCTACCATCGGTTTGGGTTTTAGATCGGTTTCTTCGGAGAGGCGGGTACCGAGGCCGCCGGCTAGGATGACTGC
>CAZFCL010000128.1:0-3283 GCA_964517705.1 uncultured Zetaproteobacteria bacterium
GTAATAGCAATCAGGCCGGCCACATTATCACAGTTGAGGATCCTGTGGAATTCGTGCACCAGAACAAAAAATCTTTTGTCACCCAGCGCGAAGTCGGTTCTGACACAATATCATTTCAGGCAGCGCTGAAAAATACACTGCGGCAGGCACCAGACGTTATCCTGCTTGGTGAGGTGCGTGAACGCGACACCATGGAGCACGCCATCGCCTTTGCCGAAACCGGGCACCTTGCCATGGCCACACTACATGCCAATAACGCCAACCAGACACTGGAACGCATCATCAACTTCTTCCCGGAAGAGCTGCATCAACAAGTCTATATGAATCTTGCCATGAACCTGCGTGCCATTCTTTCACAGCGACTGGTCAAAACCACGGACGGCAAGCGCGCAGCAGCTATCGAGATCTTGATCAATACCCCGCGCGTCTCCGATCTTATTCTTAAAGGTGAGACATCCACCATCAAAGAGGCCATGGAAGCAGATCAGCAATATGGCATGAAGACCTTTGATCAATCACTGCTTACACTCTGGGAGGCTGGTACTATTTCCGAGGTCGAAGCACTCAGAAATGCCGATTCCGCCAACAATCTGCGTCTGAAAATGAAGATGAATACGATTGATGAATCAGGTGATGGTGAAGGCACCACCAGTGAGACGGATGGCCCTGAGCTATCGATTTAAGGCGTAACGACTTAGACAGGTGAAGCTTAGATAAATGAGCTGTTCTTAAACAGCACTTCGCGGGAGTTGCTGCCTGTTACGCTGAAAACCACTTCAATCGCACCCTCCGGTAAAATCCCAGCAGCGCGGCCAGGCCACTCCACCAAAGTAATCCAGGGAGGTTGAAAGTAGTCACGCACCCCCAGCATCTCAATCTCACCAGGGTCATTCAGGCGATACCAATCCATATGCGCTACCTGACAGCCCTTCCCCTCATACTCCTGAATAACGGCAAACGTAGGACTCGGCAGTGCACTGTCTATCACACCAAGCGCGCGCATCACGGCCCGCGAAAAGAAACTTTTTCCAGCACCGAGCTCGCCCGCAAGGGCCACCACATCACCCGGCTTGAGTGTTACGGCAAATCGCCTGGCCAGAGCGGCTGTTTCCTCTTCGCTGTCACAGCGCTCTTTCAAAAATCACCCTGCTCCAACAAGCGCCTTAATCACATCATGTTTACAGATCATACCAACCACCGATTCACCATCCAGCACAGGTAGATGGTGCACTTTCCGATCCCCCATAATTGAGGCAACCTCATGCAGTGGAGCAGCGGCATCTACTGTCAACACATCGCTATGCATCAGACTCTCGGCACGCATCGCCTGCATCCGCTCAAGCTCCTCTTCAAACCGCGCACCACCCACCGGAATCACCATATCGAACAGGGCAACCGCTGTCGGCACATGCAGATTCTTCTGCTGATCAATAAGATCGCTCTCTGTAATCACGCCGAGTAGACGTTTCTCCTCATCAATCACCAGCATGCCGGAGATATCTTCGGCGGCAAAACGTCCGGCTATATCACTCACCGGGGTATCGAGATGACAATAGGGCGGGGTGGCATTCATAAAATCGCGGGCAAGCGTGTTTGAGTGAGACATAACGTCCTCCTGATACCCTGATTATAGACCCTAAACGGGTGTGGTAAACCTTGCCCTAAAAACCACCACTGATCTTGCTAAGAGAGCATGTGCTCCCTAGGCCTTGTGGTAAATTTCAGATCCGGTCTTGCGGAACTCGTCTGCCTGCTCATGCATACCCGATTCAATCGCCTCGCGTGTTTCCATACCGTGCTCTCTGGCATAGTCGCGCACATCCTGTGTGATCTTCATGGAGCAGAACTTTGGCCCACACATGGAACAGAAGTGCGCCACCTTGGCAGAGTCTTTCGGCAGTGTCTCATCGTGAAAAGTCCGCGCCGTATCTGGATCAAGTGACAGATTGAACTGATCTTCCCAGCGGAACTCAAAACGCGCCTTGGAAAGCGCATCATCACGCTGCTGTGCACCGGGGTGCCCTTTGGCAAGATCGGCTGCATGTGCAGAAATTTTATAAGTAATCACACCCGCCTTCACATCATCACGGTTTGGCAAGCCAAGGTGCTCCTTTGGTGTGACATAACAGAGCATGGCACAGCCATACCAGCCAATCTGTGCCGCACCGATGCCAGAAGTAATGTGATCATAACCCGGTGCAATGTCGGTAGTCAGCGGCCCAAGCGTATAAAATGGCGCCTCATCACACTGTTTGAGCTGCTCGTCCATGTTCTCCTTGATCATCTGCATCGGCACATGACCCGGCCCCTCAATCATCACCTGTACATCATGCTCCCAGGCAATCTTGGTGAGCTCACCCAATGTTCTGAGTTCGCCAAACTGCGCTTCGTCGTTGGCATCAGCAATCGCACCCGGGCGTAGCCCATCACCGAGTGAAAAGGCGACATCATACTGCTTCATAATCTCGCAAATCTCCTCAAAGTGAGTGTAGAGAAAGTTCTCCTCATGATGTGCAAGGCACCACTTGGCCATAATCGATCCGCCGCGCGATACAATACCGGCCAGTCGCTTGGCTGTTAGCGGCACATAGCGCAGAAGCACACCGGCATGGATCGTAAAGTAATCCACCCCCTGCTCCGCCTGCTCAATTAGTGTATCCCGGAAAATTTCCCAGGTCAGAGCCTCGGCAACACCATCCACTTTCTCCAGCGCCTGATAGATCGGCACAGTACCAATCGGCACAGCAGCATTACGGATAATCCACTCGCGCGTCTCGTGGATGTTTTTACCGGTGGAGAGATCCATGATGGTGTCTGAGCCCCAGCGGGTCGCCCAGGTCATCTTCTCCACCTCCTCCTCAATCGAGGAGGTCACAGCAGAGTTGCCAATATTACCATTGATTTTCACCAAAAAGTTGCGGCCGATAATCATCGGCTCCACCTCAGGGTGGTTAATGTTGGCGGGAATAATGGCGCGGCCACGTGCAATTTCATCACGCACAAATTCAGGTGTGATAACACGCGGAATGGAAGCGCCCCAGCTCTGCCCCGGATGCTGTTTGGTGATTTCACGCAGATGTTCACGGCGTTGATTCTCACGAATTGCTACATACTCCATCTCGGGAGTAACAATCCCCTGCCTGGCATAGTGCATCTGCGATACATTTTTTCCTGCCCTGGCACAACGCGGCTTGTGCAGGTGTGAAAAACGAAGCTCCTGCAAAGATGCATCGTCACGACGTGAACGGCCGTAGTTGGATGAGAGGTCATTCAGCTCTTCTGT
>CAZFCL010000129.1:0-3252 GCA_964517705.1 uncultured Zetaproteobacteria bacterium
GCTCATGGGTTGAGCTGAAGTGGCAAGAGTATTCTCCATGAATGTGAAGAGGGTGTAATAGATGAGTAACGAGAGACCGGTAAAAGATTCTGATCTGGATGAACTGAAGCGGGAGATGCGTTCGGCTCAATGGACTGATTGGGCTGAAAACAACCAGAAGTCGTTGATAGCTGGTGCTGTGGCACTTCTGATAGTGCTTCTGTCTGGTGGCCTCTGGGTTGAGCAAGATCGTTCTCAGCGCACAACAGCTGCCACTATTTACCAACAGGCGATGGGTGAGGGTGATCTGGCCAGAAAACAGCTGTTGCTGGAACAGGTGGGCCGTGACTTCTCCGGCAGCACCTATCATGCACTTGCACTGATGCAGCTGGCCTCCGTGGATCGTGCAAATGCTGAGGTGTACCTGAATGCACTGATCGCACACGCAGGTGCGATGGAGGAGTGGGTCTGGCAGGCGAGGCTTGACCTGGCTGAGATCAAATTGGCGGCTGGTGATATAGCCTCTGCTAAGGCGTTGCTTGGTAATCAGGCTGGCAGCCAGTATGAACAACTTCGCTACTACTTATTGTCTCAGGCCTCAACAGATGCGGGTGAGAAACAGGATTATCTTCAGAAGGCACTGGATGCTTCATCTGTAAGTGGTGATGCTGAACTGGAGCGCAAGATTAAATTACAGATGAAGAAGATTTCCTGATGTTGTATATGTCCAGACTATCCCTAGCGCTTGTTGTTGCACTGCTGCTGGCAGGTTGCTCAACCATGAGCAGCGTCTCTTCGTACTTCTCCACTATTTTCTCAGAGGAGGAGGCCAAGCCTGAAGTAAGGCCAGTGGCAGCAGAAGCACCTGTTCGTACCGTTATAAACGCTGCATCTGATATTTCGGTGGTCTGGCGTGCTAATCTCGATCACCGTAAACCAGCATCTTCTCCGGGCCTCAGTAATCCTGCGAGTGTACAGGGAGACAGCGGCGAGCTGATTGTTGCCGGTGCACAGGACAAACGCTTTAGGGTATTTACCTCAGATGGTAGTGAAGTCCGGCGTATAGCCATGACAGCTGCTGGTGAATCAGGGGCTTTGCAACTTTCTAATGGACTCGTTGTTGCAGGTGATGTGAAGGGCAAACTGTTTGGTATTGATGTTGACCAAGGTCTTATCACTTGGCAGGTACAGCTCTCTTCAGCACTGCTTGGTAGACCGGTTCCGGTTGGAAATGATTTTATTATCCAGACTGAAAACAACCAGGTGTTCCGCTTTACACCGGATGGAGAAAAAGTGTGGAGCTATTCTGGCCCAAATTCCGGCCTGGGCATGCAGATTAGTCCTTCGCCGGTTGTCTATCGGGATCGTATCTATATCTCCATGAGAAACAGTGATGTTGTTGCGTTAAAGGCGGATTCGGGAAGTTTCCTGTGGCAGCGGCAGCTGTTGTTGAGTAATAAGGCTTCTGTTCTGAGTGAGCTCAAGGTTCCAACAGCCACACCTGTGGTAATTCCGGCAGAATACTCCGGCAGAAATGAGGATATGCTGGTTGTGCCAATCTTTCAGGGTGAGCTCTTCTTTCTCTCACTGCTGGATGGAAGCACACTCTCGAACCGGAACATCTCTTCAAAATCTTCGCCGCTCCATGTTGGTAGAAGAATCTATGTTGCTGATGCAGAGGGATCCATAAGTGCTCTGAGCACATCGAATGGCGAAACCTTGTGGAAACAGAAACTTTCAGATGGTGAGTTGGCTGGCCCAACTCTTTGGCAGCAGAGTCTTTGGATTGCCGATGAGTTTGGTAAAGTCTTTCGGCTAGGTACAGATGGCAAGTTGCTTGCAAGTACGGAACTCTCTGGCCGTATTGATCTTGCCCCGGTCGCACTGTCTGATGGCGTACTGGTTCGGAACGACCTCGGAACTTTGTTCAAACTGCGTTAAGACATCAAAACAGGCTTTACCTTGAATCAGCCATCTAAACATGTGCAGAACAGCAGTCGATTACCGGTGGTTGCTATTGTTGGTCGCCCGAATGTGGGCAAATCGACGCTATTCAATCGCCTTGTCGGTAGCCGTAAGGCAATTGTAGGTGATCGCCCTGGTGTAACGGTGGACAGGCTCGAGAGCGAGTGCCAGATCGGAAGGTGCGAAGTCGTTTTGGTGGACACCGGTGGTATTGGTGAGGGTACGCATGATGTTATGCAGCCGGCCATTGATACCCAGGTTGAAGCAGCACTCGAAATTGCTGATATCGTACTTTTTGTAGTGGATGGCCAGGCCGGCTCTACACCCGTAGATGCAGCCATTGCCGATAAACTTCGCCGTCAAAACACATCTGTTCTATTGCTGGTAAATAAAGCTGAAAAGCCAAATAGTGAAGTGGATTTCTTCTCACTTGGCATGGAGCCGATTGCGATATCGGCAGCGCATGGCGAGGGAGTTCGCGATTTCACCAAGCTTCTGGAAGCAGCACTTCCCGAACCTGTCGAGCAGGGTGAGGAAGAAGAGAAGAAGCCCGTTGCCAGTATTGCCGTGATCGGCCGTCCGAATGTGGGTAAGTCGACACTTATCAACGCATGGCTTGGCAAAGAGCGCATGGTGGTGAGTGATATATCAGGAACCACGCGCGATGCTATCGACAGTAACCTTGATTATGGTGATAAAGGTGATTTCATCCGCCTTGTAGACACTGCAGGGCAACGCAAACATGGCCGAATCAGTGATATTATTGAATTTGTTGCAAGGGTTAAGGCAGTTCAGTCTTTCCGCCGCTCCGATGCGGTTGTGATGGTGCTTGATGGCTCAGAAGGGGTTGTAGAGCAGGATATGCGTTTGATGCAGCTGGCACAGGATGAGGGGTGCGCCTTAATTGTTGCTGTCAACAAACTTGATCTGCTCAGTGATGATGATTGGAATCACTATGCTGAAAGGCTTGATTTTCGGATGCGTGGCCTCAGTGATATTCCGGTATTCCGAATCACTGCCCAAAAGAAGAAAGGGGTCAAACGACTGCTAGGTGAAGCGGTCAGGGCTGCAAAAAGAAACCATTTTAAGCTGGGGACAGGTGAACTGAATCGATGGTTACAGGCAGCTCAAGATGCACAGTACCCACCCAGTGACAGAGGTGCTGCCGTGAAGCTTAAGTATGCTTCCCAGATCACCACCTCGCCACCAACGATCAAAATTTTCTGTAATCGACCCAAGGGGTTGAAAAGCAGCTATCGCCGCTATCTTGAACAGTCATTTCGCAAGGCGTACAAGCTGACAGGTGTG
>CAZFCL010000130.1:0-3214 GCA_964517705.1 uncultured Zetaproteobacteria bacterium
CTCGCTGAATCACACGCTGTAGACTGATGCTGGCTGTGGTCTCGCTGTTATCGCCTGATAGGATGACAACATGGTCGCGGATGAATCCAGTAAGATCTTGCCGTAACCGTTCAACATCGGCATGGCAGCCAATCAATGTACGAAGCGCATCAGAATTATCCAGAAGACCAAGAAGAAGATGTTCCACTGTCACAAACTCATTTTTGCGCACATGCGCATTGTGGAATGTTTCATTTAGTGTCTCTTCAAGTGCTTCACTCAATATTCCCATACTCACATCCTTGGCCTATTTTAGGTCTCTATTTTCACACTATTTACTGCATAGCATAGCACGGTTGTGGCACCGAGCTATGCCTCAGGCTCTCGCTCCATAATACAGCGTAGTGGGTGCCCGCCGGAGCGGCTCGCTGTCTCGACCTGGTGAATTTTTGTCTCCGCAATACCGCTTGGAAATATGCCGCATACTGCACTACCCTCTGTGTGAATCTGCAGCATTAACGTGTTTGCGCTCTCTTCCGATTTGTGGAAGTAACGTATCAGAATCTCAATGACAAACTCCATGGGGGTAAAGTCGTCGTTAAGCATCACAATACGAAACATGGGTGGACGCTGCAGTTGAGGTCTTGCGGCTTCTGCATCAGGCTTGCGCACGATATCTGGCATCTGAATCTCGCTCATGGCTGTGATATTAGCGAGCTGAGAAATTCTTCCAAGAGATGCTTTAAGAGAATGAATAAGGAGTGAGAAAAGATGGCGGAATTGAAATGTATCCTCTGGGATGTTGATGGCACATTGGCAGATACTGAGCGAGATGGTCATCGCGTGGCTTTTAATATGGCATTTGATGAAGCGGGGCGTAATCGCGAGTGGGATGTACCAACCTATGGCGAGCTGCTTGAGGTGACAGGTGGTAAGGAGCGTATCAAGTTCGATATTGCGCGCGGTGGTATGCCCGATATGCCCCATGATGAGGTTGCAGGTCTGCATGCGCAAAAAACCATCCACTATCAAAGTTTGATCGCTGAGGGGCGTATTCCGCTGCGCCCGGGTGTTCGCCGTCTGCTCGAAGAGGCTTATGCAGCAGGTATTACACTTGGTGTAGCTACTACCACTACGCCTGCAGCACTTGATGCTCTGATCGAGCACTCTTTGGGGAACGAGTGGTTTGATCGTTTTGCCGTACTGGCAGCGGGCGATATTGTTCCGGCCAAGAAGCCTGCACCGGATATCTATACTTATGCCATGGAGCAGCTCGGTGTAAGCCCGGAGAACACATTGGCACTTGAAGATTCAGAGAATGGCTGGAAGTCAGCCAGTGCAGCAGGCTTGAAGTGTGTGGTGACAGTGAATGACTATACCCGAGATCACGACTTTACCGGCGCTGATCTTGTGGTGTCTGAACTGGGTGGGGCGGATAGTGAAGCGGTGGAGGTGCTGCAGGATATGCATACCCTGGATGTTCACCACGTTAAACTAAGTCACCTGAAAGCGATTATGAGTGACTGATGCACGCCCCCCTGTTTGATACTCACTGCCATATTGATTTTTCCCACTACACGGATGATCAGGCTGCCATGCTTGAGCGTATGGCAGAAGCGGGAGTGGAGGGGTGTATTGCTGTTGCTGTTGATCTTGATCACATTGATAGGCTGAGATCGCTTGCTGAAGTTCATGATAACGTCTGGTTCAGTGTTGGTATTCACCCTAATCATGAAGTTGAGAGTGAACCCTCCCTTGAGCAGCTATGTGAATTGGCTACCCACCCGCGCTGCGTTGCCATTGGCGAGACTGGCATGGATTTCTTCCGGCATCATGTTGAGCCTGAGGTGCAGGAGTCGCGTTTCCGCACCCATATTCGTGCTGCAAAGGCGCTCTCTAAGCCTGTGATCGTGCATAATCGTGATGCTGATGGTGACACCATTCGTATTTTGAGGGATGAGGATGTGAGTGATTGTGGTGGTGTCATGCACTGCTTCTCGGCAGATATGGAGACCGCCACTGCTGCCATTGATATGGGTATGTCGATCTCTTTCTCTGGCAATGTCACATTCAAGCGTAATGATGCATTGCGAGCCGTGGCGGTAGAGATACCGGATGAGCTGTTGCTGATAGAGACTGACTCCCCTTATCTGGCACCTGTACCATTTCGCGGCGAGCGAAACGAACCAGCCTATGTGAAGCATGTGGCTGAGTGCCTTGCAGAGGTACGCGGAGTGAGTTTTTCTAAGCTTGCCGAACAGACCAGCCGTAATGCCAGAGCCCGTTTCGGGATCTGAATCCTGTGAATCGAAACACCGAAGAGATTATTGCCAATATCGTGAAAGAACTTGCGCCTCTGAAGGGTGTGCGAGTGGTCGCTGCCATGAGTGGGGGCGTTGATTCATCGGTCATGGCAGCCCTTCTCAAAGAGGCCGGGCTGGATGTGATTGGTGTATTTCTCAATGTGTGGGATTACTCTCGTGAAGAGGTGGCGCGTCATGGTTCCTGCTGCTCGCTAGAGGACTCCTATGATGCTCGTCGCGTGGCAGATAGCATCGGTATTCCTTTCTATACCATGGATGTGCAGAAGGCATTTCGCCGTGATGTGATTGATCCGTTCATAGCCGATTATGAAAGCGGGCGTACACCCAACCCATGTGAACGCTGTAACCGATTTGTGAAGTTTGGGGCGCTACTTGAAACTGCCGATCAGCTTGACGCAAAATATGTAGCGACTGGTCACTATGTACAGCGCCGGGATGATGAAAGTGGTGTCCATCTTTTCAAAGGCAACGATACAAAAAAGGATCAAAGCTATTTTCTGGCGACTACCAACTGTGAGCAGGCGCTACGCACACTCTTTCCAGTCGGTGGGCTGGAGAAGGATGATACACGCCTGCTTGCCCGCCACTACAGTTTACCGACTGCAGAGAAGCACGAAAGTCAGGATATCTGCTTTATTCCCGCTGGTGATCGTATCGGCTTTCTGAAGCAGCAGGGCGCATCCACTGGCTTTGTCGAGGGGGATATTGTCGATCAGATAGGCAATGTTTTGGGTCGCCACCAAGGTGTTGCTCACTATACACTAGGCCAGCGTAAGGGTTTGGGGCTGCCGAATGGGCCGTGGCATGTGGTTGGCTTGGATGGTAAGCGTGCAGAGGTGGTTGTGGCACACCCTGAAGATGCTGTGATTTGTGAGGCAGAAGTGGGCGAGATTAGCTGGATCAGAGAGCCG
>CAZFCL010000131.1:0-3209 GCA_964517705.1 uncultured Zetaproteobacteria bacterium
GGAAGCCCCTCTTGCGGCACATTGCGTGTTGTTCTGGAAGTGAAGGAGAGGGTGAAGCCACGCTCTTTCTTGCTTAAACCGATGCAGGGCAAGCCACACCGCTTGGTTGTTGATCTAATGCGGCCGGAGCAGGCCAGGCAAGAAGCTATTAATTCTGGTAAATCCAAAACAAAGAAGAGGCTGGTGATTGCCATTGATGCAGGTCATGGCGGCGAGGATCCTGGGGCGATTGGGCCGCGTAGATCTATGGAGAAAGATATCACGCTCGCTGTTGCAAAAGAGATGGCTAAAATCGTTGATGCTACGCCGGGCATGAAGGCGGTTCTGATTCGTAAGGGTGACTATTTTGTACCGTTGAAGAAACGTGTTTTACTGGCGCGTCGGGCCAAGGCTGATCTGATGGTCAGTATCCATGCTGATGCTGTGCGCCAGCGCAGCGTGAAGGGTGCGAGTGTCTATACGCTCTCTGAGCGTGGTGCTACGCAGGATAAGGCGGCCAAGGCACTGGCAGCCAAGGAAAATGCTGCTGATGCAGTAGGTGGTGTTGTTTTTGAGGAGATTGATGACCCTATGGTGAGCCGTATTCTCGGCGATATGTTGCGTACCGAAAGCCTCAACAGCTCACAAGTATTGGCAGAAACGATTATTGGAAAACTGAAGAGTACCGGTCCGATCAAATACTCTGAGCCCAAACGGGCGCGTTTTGTTGTGCTTGGCGCCATGGAGATACCCAGTGTTCTCGTTGAGTTGGATTATATCTCTAACCCTTCCCGTGAGAAGAAACTTAAAAGCCGTGCACACCAGAAGAAGCTCGCATCTGCGCTATTCGGTGCCAGCGTGAATTTTTTCCAGAAGATGGGCCGCTTAAAACAGTTAGGTAGGCAGGACATCGGAAAAGTGCCTGCATATGCACAGGCCTATCATGGCATTGCTGTGCAGGAACTTTGAATATGACAGGAACCTCAGATCTCTACCGACGACTTCTGAAATTTCTCTTCCCTTACAAAGGGCGCCTGACCTCTGCAATCCTTTGTATGATCGTACTTGCTGCCTGTACGGCAGTGATGGCGTGGATACTGAAGCCGGTACTGGATGAGGCGCTTAGTGGCCAGAATCGTGAGCTAATCTACTTGATCCCACTGGTCATTATTGGACTCTACGTGTTGAAAGGCGGCGCATATTTTGGGCAGGCCTACCTCATGGGCTATATTGGTCAGCGTGTCATCTACGACATTCGCAACATGCTCTATGTTCGACTAACTTCTCAATCGCTGGCGTTCTTTGCCCATCGCAAAACCGGCGAACTCCTAGCCAGATTCTCCTATGATGTCACACTGGTGCAGGCAGCGGTTAGCACAGCCATCACAGCATTGATGCGTGATGCCGTCACCATTCTATTTTTGCTTGGCGTGATATTTATTCAGGACTGGTTGCTGGCACTGATTGCCATGTTGGTATTTCCAGCTGTTATCTATCCAATTGCACGCTTCGGTCGAAAAATGCGGCATGCCACCCTTGATGGACAAGCTTCGATGGGCGATCTGACCAGCCTTCTGGAAGAGACGGTGGGCGGTATTCGTGTGGTCAAGGCTTTCGCGATGGAAGAGTATGAGCAAGGTCGATTCCGTAAGTTTACCGGCGATTTTCTCGCGCATCAGCTTAAGGTATTTCGTGTGCATGCGCTCTCATTCCCGATTATGGAGCTTTTGGCAGGGTTTGGTATTGCAGGTGTGTTGCTCTACGGCGGTATGCGCGTGGCATCGGGTGAAACAACAGCTGGTACACTGGTCTCCTTCTTGGCTGCTGTCATTATGCTCTACGAGCCTGTGAAGCGCCTTTCCGGCGCCAATAATGCGATTCAGCAGGGCCTGGCTGCTGCAGAGCGTATATTTGAGGTGTTGGATGAGCCGGTCAGAGTTCAGGATAAAAAGGGCGCAAGAGAACTGCCACCGCTCTCCAAGTCTATCACGTTTGATAGCGTTGCTTTGCAATATCCTGGGGCAGAACAGAAGGTGCTGGATCAGGTTACTCTTTCGGTAGACTCCGGGCAGGTTGTGGCACTTGTCGGGCGCAGCGGGGCAGGTAAATCTTCGTTGGCTAACCTTGTTCCCCGCTTTATTGATCCGACCGAAGGGCGTGTCCTGATTGATGGCATCGATATTCGCGATGTCACTCAGCAGTCGCTGCGCAACCAGATTGCGCTGGTGACTCAGGAAGTCATCCTCTTTAACGATACGGTGCTGAATAATATCGCCTATGGGCTTGATACAGTTGATTTCAAGCGTGTTGAAGAGGTGGCTCGTGCTGCCAATGCGCATGAGTTTATTTCCCAGCTATCACAAGGTTATGACACAGTGGTAGGTGAGCGTGGTGCAACACTTTCAGGTGGTCAGCGTCAGCGGTTGTCACTGGCACGTGCGTTGTTAAAAGACTCTCCCATCCTTATTCTTGATGAGGCAACGAGCGCCCTGGATAACGAATCTGAAAGGCTTGTGCAGCAGGCGATAGACCTTTTGATGGAGAACCGGACTGTGATTGTTATCGCTCACCGGCTGAGCACCATTCAGGCTGCCGATTGCATTGTTGTGCTTGACCAGGGTCGCATTGTTCAGAGCGGCAAACATGAGCAACTGCTAGAAGAGGGTGGCATCTATGCAGAGCTGTATCAGATGCAGTTTCAGAATGGTGAGAGTGCAGAAAAATAGAGTAGTAGCGCAGCTCGAATATTATTTTTTACTCGCGATCTGCAACCAGAGCCCCTCAAGTAACCCCGCATCAACTGTAATAATTTCACTATAATTCCAACGCTCCATTATAGCTTCGATAATGGCGAGCCCGGCAATGATCAGGTCGGCACGGCCAGCTTCGATGGTGCGTAGCTGTAATCGCTCTTCGTGTGTCATGGCGAGTAGCCTGTCACGAAGGTTGAGAAAGACGTTTCGGGTGATGCGGTAGTTGTTAATTTTTTCGGCATCGTAGGGATCGAGGTCGAGAACAGTGGCTGCCAGTGTGGTAATAGTGCCTGCAGTGCCAACAAGATGTGTGTGGGAGCTGTGATCACTCCATAATGCTTGTACTCTGGAGAGCTGCATATTGGCAGCTTGCTTGATGGCGGCATAGTCAGATGGTGATGGCGGATCAGAGTGGAGATGTGCTTCGATCAATCTCACCACACCCAGTTTACAGCTAATATCATCGATTCGAACTCT
>CAZFCL010000132.1:0-3200 GCA_964517705.1 uncultured Zetaproteobacteria bacterium
AGAGGAAATAGCATCATGGCAGTGGAACCGTGCTGCTGCCAACGGCTCATTCCAAATGGTTTGGGACCCCAGCAGATCAGAACCGGAAGAGGCGGCCATCGCACTATACCCTCAAGAAGATTGGAACATCTCAATCCATGGTGTAAAGATGGCTCTCTCTGGCGGGCAGGCAAACTGGGATCAAGATACAGGGCTCTCTGTAACCGGCATGCGCTTTTACAATGAGCACCTTGATGGCGGCTTTGAACTTAAGGCCACTACCGATGAGAAGAAACAGTGGCAACTCACTCAGCTGAATGTGAGCTCCACAAGTGATTTTGCCGTGCTCGCCGCCCACTTCCAGTTACCGCTCTCAGAAGCGGGAGGCACCGTGGCAAGCAAGCTTACGTTTGATGGGGAGTGGCGTGGCAGTGCCGATCTGCAAGAGGTGAGCTGGAAACGACTGCTTGGCTCCAACAAGAAAACCGGAGAGCCTTATGCCATCCACTTCGATGGCAAATTGAGTGAGCAGAGAGAAGGCATCAGCCTGACAAACCTGACCAGCAGCGGAAAAGGCCTGCTGATTCAAAATGGTGGCGCCACCATTGACGCCGATCACCTGAGCATCAACCTGAATCATTTGAATACCCCATCGTTTCGTGGGTACCTCAACATCAACATTCCATTTACAAATGTGCCGTGGGAACTGATCGTCAATGCCGACTACCTCAACCGCAACGCCCTGCCGGAATCACTCAACTATCGAGATGAAATGGTTGATAAATCATGGCTTCTTTCGGCCAATATCAAACGTTTCGACTGGGATGATTCACACATGCAGAGCGTCTTTATCAGGCTACCCTCTGCAAAAGGCAGCGTTGGTCTGTTCAAGGCCAAGCATGTGCATTCCACACAGGTCGATATTGTTGACGTCGATAGTCAATTCTCACTGCCAGGCGGTGGGCACATCGACCTGCGTCATCTTTCGGCAGTGGTTGAAAAACAGCGTCTGACCATGTCTGGCACCCTAAGGCCAGAAAAAACGGGAGGTATGCGCTGGCAAGGCTTTGCCGAACTGGATGGGGACTTCTCCCAACTACTCAAAGTAAGCCAGCTCTCTGAACGCTTCACAGGTGGCGACTGCCACCTTCTCTTCTCCGGAAGTGGTATCATGCTGCGTGAGCAACCTTGGTGGCAGGGCCTGAGTGGCCGATTGCGGCTACGCGCCAATGATGGTTATGTTCTGGAGGGCGGTACACTGACCACTCTTCTGGCCGCTACGAACCTGGTTCAGCTACCCAAGCTTCCTCTGCTACTTCTGGGGCAGCGTGAAGACCTCACCGAGCCAGGTATTATGTATGAACGCCTACAGCTGGAAGCCACCATGGAAAATCAGAATATCCACATTCGCAATGTTGCCATGCGCTCCTCGGCATTCGACCTCATTGGCAAGGGTGAGATGGATATTAAAACAGCCTCGACTGACCTCTATCTGGTTGTACACCCGCTGCAAAATCTAGATGCACTGCTTGCAAAAATTCCACTACTCAGAGACATCCTTGGCGGTAGCGCTCACAGCTTGATACGCAAGGTGTATCATATGCACGGCCCTTTCAGAGACGCCAAGATTGAGGTGGCAAACCCGGAAGATGCAGGGCTGGCATCTGCCGGACTGGTTGAGGCACTACTAACACTCCCTGACCGCTGGTTTAGCAGCAAAAATGAGAAAAAGAATCCGGGAGATGCTGTGCCAGCACAGTAGCTGTTGATGGTTGCCTTTGCAGCACAATAGAGCCAAGCTTTGGAGGCCAGTTGGTTCGATATTTATGATGGAGAACAGGATGCCTGCAAACATTAAATTTGAACGCAAAACATTCGGCGCTCAAGATGTGCAGCTTCTTATTTCCGGCAGCATCACCCTTCACACATCCCCGCAGCTGCATGAACAGCTAAAACCGCTTTTTACTGGCACCACCCAGCACATCCATGTCAAACTGGACCATGTTGAAGATATTGACTCATCCGGTATCGCTACGCTGGTGGAGGGGCTGCGCTGGTCACGTCTGACAGGTGGCAAGTTCGTTCTTTCAGGTATGCGGAAGAGCATTCAAAAAACCCTTTCCCTAACCAAGCTCGACACTGCATTTGAAATTGCGCAAGGCTCTCCATCATGAGTATTCCCGATCTGCGCACATTTATTACTGACCTTGAAAAGCGAGGGCTTCTCAAGCGCATTAAGCATGAGGTTAGCAGCAAGCTGGAAATCACCGAGATATCAGATCGCGTGCTGCGTGCAGGCGGCCCGGCACTGCTATTTGAAAATGTAGTCGGATCAAACAAACCGGTACTCACCAACCTGTTCGGAACAGCAGAGCGCATTGCACTTGGCATGGGGCGGGAATCTGCCAGTGAACTACGCGAAGTCGGCGAGCTGCTTGCCTACCTGAAAGAACCAGAGCCACCGCAAGGGCTTAAAGAGGCGTGGAAAAAATTCCCGCTGCTAAAAAAAGTAACACACATGCAACCGAAAAAGGTGAAAGCCGCACCGTGGCAAGAGATAGTGCTGCGCGGTGATGAGGTCGACCTGGATCAACTGCCCATTCAAACCTGCTGGCCTGAAGATATAGCCCCACTGCTGACGTGGGGGCTGGTGGTAACCAAAGGCCCAAACAAGGAGCGCCAGAACCTCGGCATTTACCGGCAGCAGAAGCTCGGCAAAAACAAGCTGATCATGCGCTGGCTCAAACATCGTGGCGGCGCGCAAGATCATCTGGATGCAAAGAAGGCAGGTGCCACCCGCTTCCCTTGTGCAGTGGTGATTGGCGCTGACCCGGCCACCATTCTCGCAGCTGTCACCCCGATTCCTGACACCCTCTCCGAATATCAGTTTGCAGGGCTTTTACGTGGCAGTAAAAGTGTGCTTACCAGCTGCCTTGATATTGATCTGCAGGTGCCTGCCTCTGCCGAAATTGTACTAGAGGGGCATGTCTCACTTGATGAATATGCCGAAGAGGGGCCCTTTGGTGACCATACCGGCTACTACAATGAAACTGAAAAGTTCCCGGTCTTCACTGTGGAGACCATGAGTATGCGTCACGACGCGATCTACCACTCAACCCACACCGGTAAGCCCCCCGATGAACCAGCCATATTAGGGTTGGCATTCAATGAGATTTTCGTACCAATTCTGAAAAAGCAGTTCCCGGAAATTGTTGATATCC
>CAZFCL010000133.1:0-3140 GCA_964517705.1 uncultured Zetaproteobacteria bacterium
GACAGATGGCACCGACACCATCACCGGTGCAGTTGTTACATCTGACAATGTCTATATTAGATCATCTGCTGGCACTAATAATGCGACATATGCAGCTTCGGCTCAGCACAACTCTGGCAACAAATCTTATACCGGAGATAGTGATGGTGGCTCTTTGACAAAAGCAGATGCTGATGTCGGCACAGCTGCTGCTCTAGCAGCCCCAACCGCACCGTAATTATTTTAATAAACAGTGTAAAAAAAAGGGAGCTTCGGCTCCCTTTTTATTTTCCAAGACTCCATCTCGGAGCAGCATCCCACTCATCAGAAGCAGCAACCCCCGCACATAGATGCTGGAAACCAGCATAGGCAATCATGGCTGCATTATCAGTGCAGTGTTTGGGGTCTGGAAGATGTACTGACACCCCCTCCTCTTCAGCAAGCTCAAATAGCATGGATCTGAGCGACTGGTTGGCCGCCACACCACCGGCGATCACCAGCCTCGGTGCACCCTCCTGAGCACAGGCACGAATACTCTTTTTCACAAGCACTTCACAGATCGCGCTTTCAACTGCAGCAGCCATATCCTTGGTTGCCTGATGATCAAATGATTCGATCCCGCCTGCATTTTTTACCGCATACATCACGGCTGTTTTCAGGCCGGAGAAACTGAAATCGAGGTTGCTCTTGTTAAGCATCGGGCGCGGTAGGGAGAAGCGCTTGGCATTGCCGCCTTCAGCAAGCCTGGCAACCTCTGGCCCACCCGGATAGGCAAGGCCAAGAAGCCTTGCCGACTTATCAAAGCACTCACCAGCAGCATCATCCACTGTCTGCCCGATCACACTGTACGCCCCAATGCCATCCACCCGAACCAGCATGGTATGGCCACCAGAAACTAGCAGCGTGATAAATGGAAATTTGGGCAAATCTCCCGCTAACCCAGGAGCCAGAAGGTGCCCCTCCATATGATGTACAGGAGCAACAGGGATACTGTGAACAAGGCCTGCAGCTCTGGCATAAGATGTGCCGACCAGCAGTGCCCCCATCAGCCCGGGCCCAGCTGTTACCGCAATATGGCCAATCTGCTGCCATGTGATCCCCGCACCATCCAGCACCGACTCCACCATCGGTGGGAGTGCTCCCAAATGCTCACGTGAGGCCACCTCTGGCACCACACCGCCAAAGCGTGCATGTATCTCAATCTGTGATGCAATCTGCTCTGCTAGAAGAGCCCCTTTACCCGAGGCTAAGTCACCTTCATAAACTGCAACTGCAGTCTCATCACATGAACTCTCAATACCAAGAATGATCATAAGCCTTCAACGAACTCCTTCAGTAGGTCTATCCAAAACTAGAGAGTTCTGGCACATAAAGAAACAGAGATTATTATATTCACTTACAATAGGGATTCACATAGCTTTGGCGAACTGCTCGAACTGATTTTGAAGCAGCGAATAAGGAGAGAGCATGGCAACATCCTATGACGAAATGATTGGCTTTATAAAAGAGGAGAAGCTTCTTTTTAAGGATGCCCGTGACACCATAAGCGGTCTAGCCCTTTACTTCGCAAATGGAGAAGATGATGAAAAGCCTGAGCTTGTGGTCATTAAGCTGCATGATGATGGCAAGTTTGTTCGCTTCTTTGAGCCAAAACGTTACAAATACCTAGAGGGAGAGCACAAGCTTGCACTTCTGGAAACACTGCTAAAGATTCACTGGGAGAGTAAAATGCTCCGCTGGGAGTACAATCCAAGTGATGGTGAAGTCCGTGCATGTGTTGAGCTGCCGCTGGAAGATACAAAGCTGACTAAGAAGCTATTTATGCGCGTACTGATGGGTTTTGTAAAAATGATGGACACCAGACACGACCGCATTCAGGCAGTAATGGATACAGGTGTAGATCCCGGGCAATAAATAGCCCACACGCCAGACCAGCCACAACAACTAACTGTGTAGCTAATAACGCTTACAAAACTCGGTAGCATGACATTTCGGACATGGTGGAATACGGCCGGTCTTTTTGAAATGCAGCTCGTGCCCACATGCATCACAGATCAGCGTGCCAGCGCTGGTAATCTCTCCAGAGCGGCAACTTAATGCTCTCTGTGTCTTCTCTGCAATACTGGATAGCGCGCTCCCAGCCAGTTTTAACAGCGATGAGAGCGAAGACATGGCACCAGCACCAACGCGTGAAGGGTTCAGTTTCTCCTTAGCCTCGTCTGCCACGGTATTAACCATCTGTGCAAAGTCACGCTCAAGAAACTTCTTCAGCTCCTTGCCCTGCTCCTCACTAAATGCGCCAGCAGCAGTTAACTGCTGCCTGGCCTTCTCCATGGCACTTTGGGCAAATTCACCACTCTTCTCGGCACCGGCCTCGAACAGCTCCTTAAATCGCTCTGCCAGTTCATCGTACTGGTCTTCGGCCTTTTTGCTGCCAGTAGAGTTCATATGTGCAATCACCGCATTGCCAAACTCTGAAGTAGAGAGTTTGGTTGCCCCCTCCATCAGGCGATGGAAATCATACGTTACAGTTTTCGCTGAGATCGCACCGTTGATACCATCAAGAATCAGATCCGCAGCCTCTGTCCAGCCCATGTAGCGAAGCATCATCTCACCGGAGAGCACCACAGAGGATGGGTTCACCATATCTTTATCAGCATATTTCGGAGCCGTACCGTGTGTTGCCTCGAAAATGGCATGCCCACTCATGTAGTTAATATTCGCACCCGGTGCGATACCGATGCCACCCACCTGTGCTGCAAGCGCATCGGAGAGATAATCGCCATTGAGGTTCAATGTCGCAATAACATCGAACTCGGTGGCACGAGTGAGCACCTGCTGCAGCGCGATATCCGCAATTGCATCCTTGATCACAATACCATTTGGCAACTTGCACCAAGGCCCACCATCAATCTCGACTGCGCCAAACTCGCTCTTGGCAATCTCATAACCCCAGTTGCGGAATCCACCCTCGGTGAATTTCATAATATTGCCTTTGTGAACCAGCGTCACTGACTCGCGGTCGTTGTCGATGGCATACTGAATCGCAGCGCGGACCAGTCGTGCAGTTCCCTCTTGGGAGACCGGTTTTACACCGATACCGCTCGATTCAGGGAAGCGGATCTTTGATACACCCATCTCATCCTGCAGGAAGGCGATCA
>CAZFCL010000134.1:0-3135 GCA_964517705.1 uncultured Zetaproteobacteria bacterium
GTGGAGTCCAGCAAAGGGTGCTCGCCGCTTTGAGTCGGGAAGCCCCAATATGCTTGGCATCTATGCGCTTAATGCGAGCCTCTCATTGCTGGAGGATATTGGCTCGGAGGAGGTCGAGTCCGCTGTTCTTACCAAGGCGCGCGCACTGATTGAGTGGGTGAAAAGTGATGAGAGATTGGAGCTGATTACACCCGATCAAGCAGGGCGCTATGCCGGAATCGTTACATTTCAGGTGAAAGGTTTTGACCCTGAGCAGCATGCAGCGCTCTATCGCAAATTGATGTCCAGCGGCTTGATATGCGCCAATCGTGCTGGAGGCATTCGTTTCTCACCGCACTTTTATTCCGATTTAAGCAGCTACGAGGCGGTTTGGGAGAGGGCTATCACTTAGTCGCCGGTGCAGATGCAGTCGATTAACTCTTTGGTCGTTGGAATATAGCCGTTGGCATAGAAGGGGTCTTCCGCAAAGCGGTAGGCTGCATGGCCTGCAAACATCAGATTCTTGTCAGGGTCATCGCCATGGCCGATATCCTGAAGTGTTTTCTGAATACAGAAGCTGCGAGGGTCTGCCTTATGCCCTGTTGTGCCCTTATCATTGGCTGCCCAGTTGCTGAACTTGCACTGTGACAGGCAGCCCATGCAATCGAGCTGATCCTGACGAATCTCCTGCGCTTTCTCATGTGTGACAAACACAAGCGTGGAGTCCGGTGTGGGGAGAGGCTTGGTGAAGCCTTCTGCAATAAATTTCTTAGCGCGCTTTAGATCCTGACGAGTTAGATAGACCTCTTTATTGCGCACGCCAAAGGTGAAGAGCTCGGAGTGATCACCGGCAGGGTGGTCAACAAAGGCTATTTCACGATCGGAGCGATCATAAAGCTCGTGTAGGAAAGAGTTATAAACAGCAGAGCTATAGAAGCCAGTCGGCGAGAAACGATTGAGCTTGATGTCACCCTCTTTCAACTTCAGCAGGCGCTGTTTCCACGCATCGGAGATCGGGCTTTCCTGAGTCAGGAGTGGGCGAGTACCAAACTGGAATACGACAGGGCCAATCTCAGGGTTATTCAGCCAGTTGCTCCACTCACGCAGGCACCAGACACCACCAGCCATCACCACCGGAACATGATCAAGCCCGAACTCATTCATGGTTTTGCGGATTTCGGCCACACGCGGGTAGGGATCTTCTGGGGATTCAGGGCTTTCGGAGTTGGAGAGGCCATTATGACCACCAGCCAACCACGGGTCTTCATAAACTACGCCGCCCAGCAGCTCGGGTAGTTTACGGTAGGAGCGCATCCAGAGTGCACGGAAGGCGCGTGCTGATGATACAATCGGGTAGTAGTGGACATTATGTTTGGCAGCCAATGGCGCCAGACGAAAAGGCATGCCTGCACCGCACGTGATGCCGTGAATCAGGCCTTTTGCACCCTCCATGACACCTTCCAGCACTTGCTCGGCACCACCCATCTCCCACAGTACATTCATATGCAGGCGGCCTTTGCCACCGGATATATCATGCGCGATTTGGGCCTGTTTGATGCCACCGGTGATACCTTGCGCGATCAGCTCCTGAAAACGCTCTTTACGATTTCTGCCGTGATAGACCGTGCGGATGATTTCGCCATTTTCATCGATTCTGTCTGCGTTAACCGCGGAAAATGTGCCAACACCACCAGCTGCAGCCCATGCGCCGGAGCTCTCTCCGGTAGAGACTGCAACACCTTTGCCGCCCTCAACGAGCGGGAGGACTTCCTTACCGGAAATATTGATAGGCTGAAGCTCAAAAGACATATCGATTCCTTAATGGGTTCCTTAAATGGCCCTCTAAATGTGAAGAGTATGCCATGAATTTAGTGCGGGGAATATAAGCATTACTGCTATAAATGTCGATGTCAGACAGTTGGTGATGTAGAGGGCGGCTGATAGCTTGCAGGCATGGAAAAGCTACGTTGTTTCGCTGTAACCCTGCCAGGGCTTGAGGAGATAGTGGCCGAGGAGCTCGGCCTGTTGTCTGTTAGCGATATCTGCGCAGAGGAGGGCGGTGTCCATTTTCAGGCGACAATGGATGGTGTTTTTCGGGTGAATTTGCGAAGTCGATCTGTTACCCGTGTTCTGATTCGCCTGACACAGTTTCGTGCGCACTCTTTCCCGGAGCTTTTCAACAAGGCGAGCAAGGTAGGGTGGGAGCGTTATCTCTCTTCCGCGGGCTTTGGTGTGCGGGCATCTGCACATCACTCTAAACTGTTGCACACAGGCCGAATCGAAGCGACCGTTTCAGATGCAATCAAAAAGCGTTGTACTCTCACAGAGTCTGAGAAAGCTATAGGTCAGAGCATAGTTGTGCGCATGGATGATGGTATCTGCACGATCAGTATTGATAGCTCTGGAGAGCGCTTGGGTAGGCGTGGATACCGCCTTTACTCCGGCAAGGCGCCACTGCGTGAAACGATGGCGGCAGCGATATTGCAGTGGATTGGCTGGCAAGCGGAAGAGCCGCTTCTGCTGCCTATGTGTGGTTCCGGAACATTTGCTATTGAGGCTGCCTGGTTAGGCATGCGCCGTGCGCCGGGCTTAGGGCATGATTTCCCGTTCAAACACTGGCCAAGCTTTAAAGAGAAACGCTGGCAGCGCATTTTGGATAAAAGCGAGGCAATGGGGCGAGAGGTGCAGCTGCAGATCTTTGCCAGCGATATGGATCAGGAGATGATCCAGCAGGCGAAAAGGAATGCTAAGGCCGCTACTGTTTCCAGGCAGATTCACTTTTCTGTCGAGAGGTTTACGAGCCTTACGCCGCCAGAAGAGAGCGAGCCTGGCGTTATTATTTGCAACCCTCCCTACGGGGATCGTATCAAAGGGGATGTGCGCGGACTTTATCGGCAACTTGGCGACTGTTTCAGAAAGTACTTTTCCGATTGGCGTATTGCGGTGATTGTTCCTGATCAGGGGTGCGAACATGCACTTGGCATGCCGGTAAAGAGGCGATTAAAGATCAAGCATGGCGGCAAATGGGTGCACCTGCTTCAGCTATAATTAAACAAAAACAGTAGTTATTTAAGTCTTCTATTTCAGGAAGATAGAGTAGGCTTTATTATCTGATTCATTAACAGATATTTACATGGACATCTCTAGTAAGCTGGG
>CAZFCL010000135.1:0-3100 GCA_964517705.1 uncultured Zetaproteobacteria bacterium
TTCAACAGGTAGCATTCCACTCTCCGAAGGTTTTTTTGAGGGGAATACCCTGATTAATATAGATCACCATGCCAGCAATACGCTCTATGGTGACTATAACATGGTTGATAGTCGTTACTGCGCCACCGGAGCAATGATCTTTGATCTCATGATTGCCATGCAGATGCCACTGACAGTGGCCAGCTCCAGTGCAATCTATGCGGCAGTTCTGACCGACACTTCCAGCTTCCGCCTCGCCTCTGCTGACGCTGATGTTTATCGCATGACCGCTGACTTGATTGATGCCGGAGCCAAGCCGTGGCCGATCAGCATGAATATATATGAAAGTCGACCACTAGCAGGTCTGCACCTGCTTAGCGCTTGCCTTGAAACACTGGAGATTCGTGATGAAGGACGTTCGGCATGGCTGCACATCACTCGCGATATGTACGGTGCCACTGGAGCTGGTGTCGAGGACTCTGAAGGGTTGATCGACTACGGACGTAGTATCGACGGTGTTGAAGTCGCTGTGTTGATCCGTTGTGACGAAAGTGATAGCGAGCAGTGGAAAGTGAGTTTTAGAGGTAAAACCTTTATCGATGTCAGCACAATAGCCGCCACGCTTGGAGGTGGAGGGCACCACTATGCAGCAGGCTGTATGGTGCGAGGTAGTTTCTCCGAGGTGTGTAAAATCGTCCATAATGCCGTTAGCTCCGCTCTTAAATAGAGGCCGCTATTTCCACCGCACCTGTTTCTGGAGTTGTTTTACTGGATAAGCCACTTGGCTGGACATCGCGTCGCGCTGTGAATGAAGTTGCACGCCTTTTTTCCAAACCGGGATCCAAGCGAATAAAAGCAGGTCATGGGGGTACACTTGACCCACTTGCAACCGGCATGTTGCCCATTCTGCTCGGTGAGGCCACGCGTTATGCCGAAACAGGCCTGAACGCCGAAAAAGTGTATCGGGTCACTTTCAACCTAAGTTACCAAACTGATACGCTCGACTCCGAGGGAGAAGTAACGAAAAGGTTCAATAGAGAGGTTGACTCCGAAACCTTTAACCATGTGCTAAATACTTTTGTCGGAGAAATTGACCAAATACCGCCGACTTATTCGGCAATTCACATTGATGGTGAGCGCGCGTACAAACTTGCCCGCAAGGGTGTGGCTGTGAAAATGGAGGCGCGCAAAGTTACCATTCACGCCATCACGCCAGTTTCATTCCGCTATCCGCTAGCGACAGTGGATGTACACTGCTCGAAGGGAACCTATATTCGTTCCCTGGCTCGTGATATTGGGGAGAAGGTTGGCGTAGGTGGGTGCGTCACAGAGCTTAGGAGGCTCTCTACAGGCGGGTGGGCGGAGCAGATGATGCAGAGCATTGATAGGTTAAAAGAGGAGCCAGAGACCTCTCTTCTACCTCTATCCGAGTGGTTGCATCACCTTCCGAGGCTCACTCTACTGCCTGATGAGGCGCGACGTTTTTTGCAGGGGCAGAGGGTTCAATTAACATCACACTCTTTGGGAGAAGAAGAGGATGTGGCGGTATTTTCTGGTGATCTACTGTTGGGTACAGGTGTGTTGAAAGCCGGGCTTCGGCATATGGTCATTCACCCAGCAAGGGTGCTGCCCTCCGCACAGGAGGTATGCAGGTGATGAAAAGAGTGATGATTGTGACAGGCTTGTTAGTGTTCTCAGGCCTGATTTTTATGACACAGAGCGAAAGCATGGAGGATAAGAGCGTGGAGTTTTTTACAAGTGCCCCGAAAGCGGGGGATAAGGATATTCCGGAAGGAAATCACATTAAAATCGAGACAGAGAAGGGTGATATCCTGATTGAGCTTTATCCAGACTCTGCACCAAACCATGTGGCAAACTTCAAGGCGTTAGCAGGTAAAGGTTTTTATGATGGATTGAAGTTTCACCGTGTTATTGCTGGCTTCATGGCTCAAGGTGGCGATCCTGATGGCAATGGCACAGGAGGACCGGGTTACTCCATAGATGCTGAATTCAATGACCGCAAACATGTGCGTGGCACATTAGCCATGGCACGCTCCGCCAATCCCAATTCAGCAGGTAGTCAGTTCTACATCTGCTATGGTGATACACCACACTTGGATGGCCAGTACACTATCTTCGGCCAAGTTATCGAGGGCATGCAGGCCGTTGATGATATTCGCCAGGGCGATACGATGAACAGGGTGACTGTTCAACCCTGATTTTTTTAAACCCTAGCTGTAAGAATGGCGCGCATTGGTGCTGGGTAACCTTCGACGGTACGAGAAGGGTCATCTGGGTCAAGAAAATCAGGTAGTGACTCGAAGGTCATCCATGAAGTTGAACGCTGCTCATCGGTGGTGGTTTGGTTAACATCGACAGTGTCGACATGTTTGAATCCGGCACGTTTCAACCAGATGCTTAACATATCAACACTTGGAATAAACCACACATTACGCATTTTTGCGTAGCGCCCATGCGGAACCAGGCAGCTGGATTCATCGCCTTTAATAATCAGTGTATCAATCACCAGTTCACCACCATTCGTTAGCATGTTTTTCAGCTCCAGAAGGTGGTCAATAGGTGATTTGCGATGGTAAAGGATACCCATTGAAAAGATGGTATCAAAACTCGCCATTCCTGTAGGCATTCGCTCAACACCAACTGGTAAGATAAAGGCTGGGGCATCAGGGATATAGCGCTTTATCGTCGCAAAGTGCATTGAAAAAAGAGGGGTGGGGTCAATGCCAATGACAAGTTTGGCATCAGCTCCAAGCATACGCCATAGGTGGTAACCCGAGCCGCAACCGACATCAAGGACCGTTCGTCCAGCCAGTGGTGTTATGGACCCTTTGAGGCGATCCCACTTCCAATCTGAGCGCCACTCTGTATCGATATGTACCCCGAATACCTCAAATGGCCCTTTACGCCACGGGTGCATTTTCTTTAGGGCCCCTTCAACCTCTGCATGGCTCATGGAAGTGTCACTGTCACCACCCACCCTGATGGCTGAGCGGTTCAGGTTGATAGAGGGTGATGCGATATTGGGCAGGGCACTGAAGCCACTTTTCCAGCGTTTTAGATGACCATGCTTGAGGATTTTTTGCCAGCCAAGCTCATAGAG
>CAZFCL010000136.1:0-3069 GCA_964517705.1 uncultured Zetaproteobacteria bacterium
ATCCAGTTTCAATGAGCTGCGCTCGGAACGGATAATGGAAAAACTTGCAGCACCCAGCTCGGCCGCCTTTTGTAGTACGGTTTCGATTTTTTCACTGCGGCAGGCGGCTTGTACAATATGCACGCGCGGCTGCATTTCCCGTGAGATGTCTTCAAAGGACTCGATGTAGATGCTTGAATCTTCCTTGGAGAGCAGTTCAACCACCCCTCGGTATTCACCACCGTACCCATTAAACAGTACGACCGGATGGCCGGCACTCAGGCGCATTACACTTCGCAGGTAATGCCCCTGCTCAGGCGTGATGCCAATACTGCTCCCTACATGCATCTCTTCATCGATATAAAGTCTACACTGCATAAGCAAATTGAGCCTGAAGCAGTGGTGATAGGCAAGCTTTTTACTACTGCTTTATGATGGTGTGTTGACCCTTGACCCATGCTCAGCTTCTCACAGGATGCGGAGATGTTTTTCGGGGAACTTGAGTCACAAGCTTGGCAGTCAGTGCGCCACTGGGCGGCTGCCGAGGCGGGAGTCTCGCGTGATGCCGCTGCTGTATTGACGACGGTTGGTTCGTTGACCCGTTTTCTCGAGCGCCACTTCGGTATTAAGCTTGATGTTCATCTGCATGATCAGTTTGTTGATGTTGCTTATGGAGAAGAGGCAGAGCTTTTAGGGTGCGAAGTCAAAAGCCCTGTATTGCGCCGCCAGGTTTCACTGCTGCATCGTGGCTCGGTGATGTTTGATGCCGAATCGATTTTGCCTTTGTCCGATCTTCCCGCTGATCTGATGCAGGAGCTGGAGGCAGGGGTGCGGCCACTGGGGAATCTTCTGCTTGATCGCGGCCTCTCTCTTTCCCGCTCTGATTTAAGCGTGACTCAGATTAAAGGCAAGGAGCCTGTTCATGGGCGCTGGGCGCGACGCTCAGTGCTACGCTCTCCATCGGGTACACAGGCGTTGGTGGTAGAGGTATTCCATGCTGAAATGTGGAAGCGTATTGAAACCATGGCGCGCCGCTACTCTGCCTGAGCCTATATGACATTTACTCCCATCGGTTCGGTGACTGACTGGTACAGGCTGCTTCGTATTGATCGCCCAATCGGCTACTGGCTTCTTCTCTGGCCGACGATGTGGGGGCTGCTGGCTGCCTCAAATGGCGCTCCACAGGCGAAGCATCTGGTCATCTTTGTAGTGGGTGTCTTCCTGATGCGTTCGGCAGGTTGTGTCATCAACGATTTTGCTGACCGCAAACTCGATCCACATGTTGCGCGCACCAAAGAGAGGCCTATTGCTGCCGGGCATATCGCACCGGGCGCCGCACTTGCCGGGTTTGTGCTCATGTTGTTAACCGCGCTGCTGCTGGTGTTTCAGCTCTCGTGGTTTGTTATCACTCTTTCTGTGGTTGGCGCGCTTCTGGCGACAGCTTATCCATTTATGAAGCGCTTTATCCATATTCCACAGGCTTGGCTTGGTATGTCGTTTGGGTGGGGTGCAGTGATGGCCTGGGCTGCGGAGCAGGGCACAATCCTTAACTCGCCTGTCCCGTGGCTGATTTTTGCTGCCAACATATGCTGGTCGATCTCCTACGATACAGCCTATGCACTTGGCGACCGTGATGATGATCGTAAGATGGGCATGAAATCGGCAGCACTCTGGTTTGGCAATCATGCTATCTCGGCCATTATCCTGTTTGGTGCGGTTATGATGTTATTGCTGGCTATAGCCAGCTGGAGCTTTGGGCCTGTGGTTCAGGTATTTGTGATTACTGCAGCCCTTTGGCAGGCATGGCTCTGCTTGAATCTTTTTCGCAAGGGGGAGGTATGGGGTTTTAACTTCTTTCTGCAGTCCCACTGGGTTGGGGCGACTGTCTCTGCGGGGTTTATACTGAGCACTGTTCTTGTTTAAGCGGCAGGCAGTAAACAGCTCGCTTTATATTTACACCCCTCCAAAACATCCTTCCACTTGCTGTTTCCCTGTTTCAGGCGTTATTATTCGCAGTTCACGGGGGCGATTTGGCTTCGACGGAGATGCTGAACCCTGTGGCGCATGTCGGGTTGTTGGCCCCGTAAAAAGCTGGCAGTTTGTTATAATTGCAAACGACGACGTAGAACTAGCTTACGCTGCGTAAGTTACCCTGCTCTTGAGGTGCCTATCCATCAGGAATCCGGGGCCATTTAGATAGGATCGCCACTGCTGGCTGGAGACTCGTGGTCGGCAGGGTTAAAAAGTTACGAATCGACCCCTTGGGCACTTTGTCCGTTCGGTTTCCTTGGGGTGCTGTTTGAATGGACTAAACATGTAGTGCCATTGGCTGATGATTTTCGGACGCGGGTTCGAACCCCGCCGCCTCCACCAAGTGAAATTGCCGCCCTTTTGGGCGGCTTTTTTGTGATCAGCTGGTGCTTGCGTGACGATGGAGAAGAAGCTTGTGGCGATACTCTTCCGGATCTTTGGTCTGTGTCATGGCGCCACCACGCGGGAAAAGCGCATCGTAAAGACGTGATACCCAGAAGCGCAGTGCGGCCAGCCTTAGCAGTAGAGGCAGTGCTAGCTTCTCATCTTCATTGAGCGGGCGAAGTGACTCATACCCGTTCAAAAATGCTTCAATGCGATCATCATCACTTTCACTGAGTTGCACCGCTTGTGCATTAAGTGTGATCGCAATATCCATCGCATAAGCCGCATCATGGGCGTAGTAGAAATCGATTACCCCTGATGCGTTCTCCCCCTCAAAGAGGATATTATCAACAAACAGATCACCATGAATCACCCCTTGAGGCAGTGAGCCCCAGTCGCAGGAGCGCTGGAAATTGAGCTCATCTGTAAGGAGACCTGCTGCATCGGCTCCATATTTTTCACACACGCCTTCAGAGACCTCGGTGATCCGCTCCTCCAGCCATGCCATGCCGGTTGGGTTGCTGCGCCGCTCACTGAAATTTTCACCAGCCAAGTGAAGCTGAGCCAGCATGCGCCCTGCTGAGTGCAGTTGCTTCTGGTTTAGTGCATCAAGTGTGCGCCCCGCAAGGCACGAGACAATACACCCTTGCTTGCCGTGAATATCGAATAGCTGCG
>CAZFCL010000137.1:0-3052 GCA_964517705.1 uncultured Zetaproteobacteria bacterium
GAACAACATTAAATATTTTTGGAGAAAATAATGAAATTTACAAAACATTTAGCCATCGCCTGTGCGATGGTCATTTCAACCATATCTATAAGCCAGCAGGCCTCTGCTAGTGAGTGTGGTTTATCATGCTGTATCGCTTCTGGTGTTGATGGTGTCGGCGCCAACGTCGGCCTTACTGTTTCACTACAGTACGACTCTATGTTGATGAAAACAAATAAGCAGGGTACGAATAAAATCAGTAATCAGCAGATTATCAGTGACAGGTTTGCCGTTGCAAGTCCGCCAATGATGTATGCTGTTTCTAATAAAATGACCATGAATAAAATCGCAGCCAACTTCTCTTACCGCATGGATGAGGATAATGCCTTTGTTTTGAGTGTCCCTTATATTGAGAATGATATGGAGATGATGATGGCCAGGCGCGCAACGCCAACCACCTACACATACTCACAGATGGATACCATCAGAGGGTTGGGCGATGTGTCTCTGATCTATCTGCGCGATGTTTATAAAGATGCCGATATCCGCACTCGTGAGCGTTTCTCTATTGGTGCAGGCATTAAGGCACCAACTGGTGCATATCAGGCACGTACAAGCACTGGCTTTCTGGTGCATATGATGATGCAGGCTGGTACCGGCTCTTGGGATGGTTACCTCTCGGCCAATGGCACACTTGGGTTTGGTGAGCACGAGGATGGTGGTGCGCAGTGGTTGATCTCTCCCTCTGCCATGTACCAAATTACCACCCGTAACAACCTCGGATATAAGGTTGGTAACCGCTTCAACTACGATATTTCAACCCGTTATCGCGTTAGTTCTAATTTTAATGCCAAGCTTGATGTCAATGGAGTCTGGTCACAGAGGGACAGCACAGATGGTACTGCTGATCCGGCTGCGCCCGATGCCACTGTAACGGCTGCATACCAGAGAACCACAAATGTACTCGACAATGTTGCCAATACAGGGGTACATTCACTGTTCATCTCGCCTGGATTCCAATGGCTGATGGGTGATGGCTGGAATATCAGTGGTGAGTATCGCATTCCAGTGTATCAGAACGTCAATGGTATTCAGCAGGTGACCGATAACTGGTTCTTTGCGCGTATTACCAAGTCGTTCTAATTGTGGGGGTAACATGAAAACAAGAGCTTTGCTGATAACAGCACTGATGTTGCTTGCTCCCTCACTGTCGCTGGCTGAAATTGCTGTTGAGGGCGCCTGGGTGCGTATGCCGCCACCGGTGGCTGATACGGCTGCCGGTTATATGACGATTCGTAACAGTGGCAACCATGATGTTGAGATCACTGGAATCACTTGCAATGTTGCAAAGAGTCCGGAATTTCACTCTATGTCGATGCATGGTGATATGATGCATATGATGAAGATGGAGAAGGTGGTGGTTCCGGCTCATGGCGAGCTTCATTTTGAATCAGGTGGCAATCATCTGATGCTGCAGGAGTTAACCGGCGAGCTTCACGCTGGTGACCACGTTATGATGACGTTAACCACCGATGGTGGAGATGCTGTTATGGTGCATGCCGAAGTGCGTGATGTTCGTGTGCAGGATGCAGGCAGTGGTCACGGAGGGCACCATCACAGCCACTGATTGTTAGCTGTTGCTAAAAAGTTGAGGGGAGGACGTGTGGCGGAGATTGCAATTTAATGTAATCTCCGCCACATCTGTTTTCGTGGAGGGTGAAATGAGATCGATAAGCTGCTTGGCTGCTTCTCTTTGCCTATTTATGCTGAGTGCCTGTGATGTTGATCGCCATGAGATGCACGATGCACGTCATAATCTCTCCATGACCACCAAATTACACCATCTACATATGCTGATTAATCACTCTCTACAGATGGCGGCGCAGGGTGCTGATATGAAGCTCCAGGGGGTCGAACACGGCCCAGGCATGCTGGTGAAAGCCGAAGAGCTCCTTAAGCGCGCTATGACCGGCCCTGAAATGGCGGATATGCATAAGCTTGGCGCTGCAAACAAGCCCCTGATGAAAATGACTCACGAGCTGGCCGCCAAATCTACCGAGCTGATTAAGGCCATGAAGGCACTCTCTCCAAAAGCCAGAGATCAAAATGCAATCCGTATGCTGAATCATGCTGTCGAGGTGGCAGCGACAGGAAGCAGCCTTATTATGTTGGGGCAGCAGGGGATGGCTGGTGATGTTGATGCAGTCATGGTGAACCATGGCCAGGCAATGCTTGGCGAGGCATCGGGGTTGCTGCGTGACACTACAGGCGCTGATTCGTACCACACCCTTGCTGGTGATGTTGTAAGTATGCTGATTGGCATTCCTGACATGCCTGCTGACGATTAAAAAGGGTTAGGTCATGACATCACTGTTTTCCAGACTGAAAAACGGACTTTCGCGCAGTCGAGACACACTTTCACAAATGGTTCCAGGTGGTTCGGTCGAGACCCTCTCTGAGGAGGAGTGGCTCGATATTGAAGATGGTCTGATTATGGCGGATTGCGGCGGCAACCTCTCTGGCGAACTGGTGGCCAAAGCAAAAAAGCATCGCGGCGGTTCGGTTCAGGCACTAAAAGCCTCCATGCTCTCTATGTTGCCGAAAGCAGTACAGGTTAACTGGCCTGATAACGGGCCATTTGTTCTGCTGGTGGTTGGTGTGAATGGCACAGGGAAAACTACTACCATTGGAAAACTTTCTACCATGTTCCGCCAACAGGGAAAGTCGGTTCTGGTTGGTGCGGCAGATACTTTTCGTGCTGCTGCTGTCGAGCAGTTAGCAGTCTGGGTAGAGCGTGCAGGGGCTGATCTGGTGCGGCAGCATGAAGGTGCCGACCCGGCTGCTGTCGCATTCGATACGATTCAGCGTGGCGTGGCACGAAATTACGATGTGGTGATTGTGGATACTGCCGGACGTGTGCAGACAGACCGTGGCCTGATGGATGAGTTGGCCAAGGTTCGCCGTGTTATTACCAAGGCTTACCCAGAAGCACCACATGAAGTGTGGCAGGTTCTAGATGGCGGCACCGGCCAAAATGCTGTGGCACAGGTAGAGAAATTCCGCGAAGTCGCCG
>CAZFCL010000138.1:0-2985 GCA_964517705.1 uncultured Zetaproteobacteria bacterium
GCAGGCATCAATGCCGAGGTGTTGGGTTTCTGCGACAACATGGCTGGTTTTTATAAAAGAGGCGACCTGCTGATCGCACGTGCAGGTGCCATGACAGTTACCGAGTCTGCTATTTGTGGCATGCCAACCCTGTTTGTGCCACTGCCGCATGCAGCCGATGATCATCAGCGTTTTAATGCTGAGAGCCTTGCTACTGCCGGCGGTGCAGAAGTGTTGACCCAAAGTTCTATGACAGTTGAAACGGTAGCAGCAAAGCTGGATCAGCTCATGTTTGACTGTGACAGGCTTGGAGAGATGTCCGAAGCAGCCAAGCTGTGGGCATCACCCGATGCAAGAAAGAGACAGTTGGATGTGTTGGCGGAGTTCCTGCCGTTGGCCGGGGCGGCATCATGAAGATGCGCGTTGAGCATATCCATCTGATTGGTATCGGCGGTATCGGTATGAGTGGCATTGCCGAACTGCTGTTTAATCAGGGCTTTAAGGTTCAGGGCAGCGATATGGCTGAGAGCAGCAATGTTAAACGCCTGCGTAGCCTGGGAATTGATGTGCATATTGGTCATGCAGCAGAGAATCTGGGCAGCGCGCAGGTGGTCGTGACCTCCTCAGCAATCGATGCTGCCAACTCTGAGGTTGTAGCGGCCAATGTGGCTGGTATTCCTGTGATTCCAAGGGCAGAGATGTTGGCTGAATTGATGCGCATGAAGCAGGGTGTAGCTGTGGCAGGAAGTCATGGTAAAACCACGATGACATCACTCATTGCGCATGGCATGGAAGCAGCAGGCCTTGATCCAACCTACATTATTGGTGGCCGTTTGACAGCAACCGGCAGCAATGCCCGGCTGGGGGCCAGCCCATGGCTGGTGGCTGAAGCCGATGAGAGTGACGGTTCATTTCTGAGCCTTTCACCAACCATCGCTGTGGTCAGTAATATCGACCCGGAACATCTGGATCACTACGGCGATTTCGAAACTCTACTTGAAGCATTTCACACCTTTGTATCAATGGTGCCGTTTTATGGGCGTGTTGTGCTACACCATGAGCACCCGAGTGTGGCAGCACTGAGGGAGCGGTTGCATAAGCCGGTTACCACCTATGGAAGCAGCACGCAGGCCGATCTGCATCTTCTAGAGAGCCGTGCTGACAGTGAGGGCCAGTTATTCAGGGCGGCCCACCGTGATCTGGGCGATCTGGGTGAGTTTAGATTGCCGATGCCTGGTCGCCATAATGCTGAAAATGCACTGGCAGCTATTGCTGTGATGCTAGACCTTGGTATTGATATCGACACGATTCGTGAATCCCTGGCCTCTTTTGAAGGCATTCAGCGCAGGTTTCAACGTACCTGCATTGATGAAGGCGTGTTGGTGGATGATTACGCCCATCACCCAAAGGAGGTGGCGGCCACACTGGATGCTGCCCGTGAGTGTTGGCCCAAGCGGAAGCTCACCGTGATTTTTCAACCACATCGATTTACACGCACACGAGATTTGATGAGTGAGTTTATAGGCGCATTTGATGTGGCGAACAGTGTTGCGCTTCTGCCAATTTATGCGGCCAGTGAGGCCGAGATTGAGGGGGTGAGTAGCCAGCATCTACTTGAGGGCATGGCAAGGCGTGGCCACCGTGGTGTATCGCTGCTGTGTGATATGGATGAAGCAAAAGAGCTGGCCACTTCTGCGCTGCAAAAGGGTGATGTCGTACTGCTGATGGGAGCGGGCTCTATTGGTTCACTGGCGCAGCAGATGCGTGAGGAGGCTGCAGTATGAGCGCCCTGCAGCTATCGGTTGAAGAGACGTGGGCAGAGCCTTTGGCACAGCACGGTATATTGCGTGAGAATGAGCTAATGGCAAGGCATACAACACTTGGTGTTGGTGGGCCTGCTCGCTGGTTCTTTCGGCCAAAAGATCGTGATGCGCTGGCGCAAGCCATGGTCCTATGCCCTGCCGATGTTTCTATTTTACCGCTTGGCCGTGGCAGCAATATGCTTGTTCCCGATATTGGGATCCATGCACTGGTTCTCGATCTCAGTGATCTTAATGCATTCCACTTTGAGGGTTGCACTGTGCGTGCTGAGGCGGGTGTGCGCATGAGTCGTTTTGCTCGTCAATGCGCTGATCATGGTCTCTCTGGGTGTGAGTTTATGGCCACTGTTCCGGGTGATATTGGTGGTGGCGTGGCGATGAATGCGGGCTGTTTTTCTCAACAGGTGTCCGACAGCCTGATCTGTGTAGATGTCATGCTACGTAGCGGTGAGATTGTTGAGGTGGATGCGGAAGCGCTTGAGATGGGTTATCGCCATACCAGACTTCCAGCAGAGAGCCTTGTGGTGGATGCCTATTTTGAACTACAGCCAGCCAGCCCTGATCAAATTCGTGAACAGATGCGTAGTATGCGCAGCCGTCGTGGCGCCACCCAGCCGCTTACCCAGCCCAACTGCGGTTCGGTGTTCAAAAACCCTGATGGAGACCATGCGGCACGCCTGATTGAGGCTGCCGGATTGAAGGGTTGTTCTATCGGCGGTGCCCGTATTTCTACTCAGCATGCCAACTTTATTATCAATGAGGGTGAGGCGAGCAGTTCAGATATTGTCGATCTGATCCATCGCGCACAGCGAGTTGTGAAGGAAAAGTTTGATATCGATCTGGAGCCGGAAGTGCGCATGGTAGGGGCGTGGTTATGAGCGGCTCCCGATTTGGTCGAGTGGGCGTGCTAATGGGCGGCATCTCTGCCGAGCGTGAGATTTCACTGCGCTCCGGACGTGCCGTGCTTGATGCACTACAGCATGCCGGCGTTGATGCTGTGGGAGTTGAACTTGACCACAACTGGTGCACCCAGATTGAGCAGGCTGCTATTGATCATGCCTTTAATTTACTGCACGGAACGCTCGGTGAAGATGGTTGTGTACAGGGTGTGCTTGAGGTGATGGGTGTCCCTTATACCGGCTCTGGCGTAATGGCTTCGGCGCTCTGTATGAATAAAAATATTTGT
>CAZFCL010000139.1:0-2923 GCA_964517705.1 uncultured Zetaproteobacteria bacterium
ACTTCTCATCAAGTTTATCAACAAGCACTAAACGGCAACAGAGATGCGATTGCTTCATTGGAAGAGGCTGGTTCCTATTTGGGTCAAGGTATTGCTGAGGCAATCAAGCTACTCGATATAGAAACCGTCACAATCAGTGGTGGTTTAAGTGGCGCGTGGAAGTTCCTCCAGCCACCGCTTGTAAATACTCTGAACAACAGCCTTATTTCACCTCTGCGAGGCAAGGTAAACGTGCTTCGCTCCAGCCTTGGTGATCATGCAGGGCTACTCGGGGCTGCGGCTATTGCTGTAAAGAGCTAAGCTATAAGGGAAACCGGGCGATATGCCCGGCCTTTTATAGCTCACACTACATGCAAGTTGGCGCAACCGGCGTGAGTTTCCATATATCGCGATTGTAATCTTCCATGGTACGGTCAGTTGAAAATTTTCCGCTAAATGCAGCGTTCAGAATACTCATCTTCTGCCACTTCTTCTGATCCCTAAACGCCTCTGATGCCATCTGCTGTGCATCGATATAAGAGCGGAAATCAGCTGCTACAAGCCATGGGTCATGTGGACTACGGATGGCATGGGCAATGGGTGAAAAGAGACCCTGCTCAAACTGGCTAAAGTGACCGCACTCCAACAGATCCATGACACGCGCAAAATCAGAGTCAGCGGCAATGATCGCATCAGGATCATAATTACCATGCACCTTCTCCACCTCTTCTGCCGTTAGCCCAAAGAGGAAGAAATTTTCATCTCCCACCTCTTCACGAATCTCAATATTGGCGCCATCAAGTGTGCCGATGGTTAGGGCACCATTCATCATGAACTTCATGTTACCAGTGCCTGAAGCCTCCTTGCCGGCCGTGGATATCTGCTCTGAGAGATCAGCCGCCGGCGCAATCACTTCCATTGCTGAAACACGATAGTTTGGGAAGAACACAACCTTCAACAGATCACCTACATCCGAATCGTTATTAACCACTTCAGCCACATTATTCACCAACTTAATGATCTGTTTGGCCATGTAATAACCAGGTGCAGCTTTACCACCAATCAGCACACAACGTGGTGTCCAATTATCAGTGTCGCCCCGCTTGATACGGTCGTAGAGGTGGATGACATGCAGAATATTGAGCAGCTGACGCTTGTACTCATGGATACGTTTCACCTGAATATCGAACATCGCCTTCGGATTAAAACGAACACCACACTCCTCTTCGACAACCTGCGCCAGACTCTCTTTGTTCTGCAGTTTGCACAGTGCCCACTTCTTACGAAACGCTGCTTTTTCAGCATGAGGGGCAAGTTTACGCAGATCTGACAAGTCAGTGACCCAAGCATCGCCAATAGTGTCACTGATCAACTTTGACATAGGCTTGTTACACCAGCTCATCCACCGACGCTGTGTCACACCATTGGTTTTGTTGTTGAATTTTTCAGGCCACAATTCATAAAAATCAGCAAAAAGACCCTCCACCAGAAGATCAGAATGTAGCTGTGCCACACCATTGACAGAGAAGCTGCCAACCAGCGCGAGATAAGCCATACGCACCTGTTGCTGCCCACCCTCTTCAATAATTGACATACGATACTGACGCTCAACATCACCCGGCCAGCGCTTGGCCACTTCGGACAGAAAGCGGGCATTGATTTCATAGATAATTTCAAGTGGGCGCGGCAGAAGGCGCTCAAAGAGGTAAACAGGCCAGCGCTCAAGTGCCTCTGGCAGCAGGGTGTGGTTGGTGTAAGCCATGGTATGGCTAGTGATATGCCATGCCTCATCCCACCCTAGATGATAATCGTCCAAAAGAATTCGCATCAGTTCAGCGACCGACACTGTTGGATGGGTGTCATTAAGTTGAAAACAGTTCAGCTCGGCAAACTCAGAGAAGTCGGGGCCATGCACCTCAACCCACTGCCTGAGCACATCTTTGATACTGGCAGACGCGAGGAAATACTGCTGACGCAGGCGCAGCTCTTTACCATTCTCACTCGCATCGTTCGGATAGAGCACCATTGAAATGTGCTCTGCCTCATTCTTTGCTGCAACCGATTCAGGATAACTGCCCGCATTAAATTCACCAAGGTTGAATTCATCCGTTGCCGCCGATTTCCAGAGGCGAAGCGTATTAACAGTACCATTTTTGTAGCCTGGAATTGGTGTATCGAAAGGAACTGCCAGCACATCCTGAGTATCCGCCCAGCGACTACGACGAACTCCTGACTCATCATGGAAAAACTCGGTGCGGCCACCAAAGTGAACTGGTTGCGTATGCTCCGGCCGCTCAATCTCCCAGATATTGCCATTGATTAACCAGTGATCTGGCTCTTCAAGTTGATTACCATCACTAATGAGCTGACGGAACATGCCATACTCATAGCGGATACCGTAACCGATAACCGGAAGCTGAAGTGTGGCGCAGCTATCGACAAAGCAGGCCGCAAGACGCCCCAAACCACCATTGCCCAAACCGGCATCTGACTCCTCTTCAATAATCTCTTCAATATCCAGGCCAAGATCATGCAGCGCTTTTTCAACCTCTTCATCAAGCCCCAGGTTTAACACGGCATTACCAAGGGCACGGCCCATCAGAAACTCAAGTGAAAGATAGTAGGCACGCTTTTTATCCTGTGCTTCCTGCGCCTCTTTGGTGTTGATCCAGCACTCCATCAGGCGGTCTCGAATCGTGGTGGCAAGTGCCTTATATTTATAATGAATGGAGTTGTCAGGCTTATGCTGACCAAAGGTGCGCAGGTAGTGGCGCTGAATGCCGTTAATCAGGTCATTACTGGTTCTACCAACCGATGGCACATCCCGAATATCACGAGTCGGCTTTATCTTTTCTGTCATATTGAACACACCTTGGGAGCAGCATTTATATCGGCTGATAAAAGTTTATTTTTCGGGCGCGCACCCTGTCCAAACGACCCCCTC
>CAZFCL010000140.1:0-2910 GCA_964517705.1 uncultured Zetaproteobacteria bacterium
AATTGAGAGGTGCCGGAGTCGCACCAGCCTTAATGGTAAAGTCGTGCACAAGATTATTGATTTCATCGGTAGTAATGCCGGCTCGGATATGAGGCTCAATCATTACCAACGCATCTGCCGCATGTTGGCATGCAGGCTTCATCGCTTCAATCTCATCCTTTGTCTTGATCTGAACCACGCTCTCTCCTGATCTCACGCCTTGATTTGGGCCGGTACTATGGCCTAATCTCTGCTTTAGGTCACCCTTGGGAGGTCACTATGCGGGTCTATCTGGTGCAGCATGGATTGGCGAAATCTGAAAGCGAAGATGCTACACGCCCTTTGTCTAGCCAGGGCAGGGAGGATGTAACGCGCTGTGCAGGTTTCTTGAGTCTTTTTGAAAAACCGAAACCTACCACTATTTTGCATAGTGGTAAGTTGCGCGCTCAGCAGACTGCAGAGATGTTTGCTGAAGCGTGGGGCAACTTGTCGGTTGAGAAGGCAGATGATCTGTCACCCAATGGCGATCCCTCCACCTGGTCAACACACTTGGCCTCGATGAGTGAAGATGTGATGCTGATTGGTCATTTGCCTCATATACAGCGCTTGGCGGGCCTTCTGATTTGTAGTGACCCGGATCGCGAAGCGGTGCATTTCCGCAACAGTGGTGTGGTTTGCCTTGAAAGGCGAAGTGGTGATTGGTCACTTCTGTGGCAAATCAACCCGACTCTTTTTTATGGTGAGGGTTAATAGAGACTTTTAGGCGCGTTGATAGTGCACATTGAGCTCGTGCGCTTTTGTCCAGCAACTCTGTTCAGGTTCAGGTATGTGTTGCATGCGCCATGCCCAGTTATTATCCAGTGTGCCGGGTGTGTTGAATTTCGCATCCGAACCAAGTTCCAGAAGGTCCTGCATTGGAATCACAGCAAGCTTTGCCTTTGATGCTAGTGCACACTTGACCAGTGCCCACGGCATCTCTTCAGGGTTCGCATCAAGCAGCTTCAGTGCCCGCTCACGGGTGTCTTTGTCACTTGACTCAAACCAGCCGGCTGTTGTGTCATTATCATGGGTGCCGGTATAAACCACGCTGTCCTCTTCATGGTTTTTTGGCAGGTAGGGGTTGTTTTCATCACCGCCAAAGGCGAATTGAAGGATTTTCATGCCCGGTAGACCATAATTCTGTCTCAGGGCGGTTACCTCATCAGTAATGATGCCGAGGTCTTCTGCAATCAGGGGTAGTTTTCCAAGCTTCTCCTGCAAGGTGTGCAGCAGGGCACCTCCCGGAGCTGTTCGCCATTCACCGATAATGCCATCCTCGCTCTCACCGGGAATGACCCAGAACGACTCCAGCCCTCTAAAGTGATCAATGCGCATCATATGCATGCGTTCCAGTTGTTGACGCACACGCTCGGTCCACCAGGTGAACCCTTCCGCCTCCATACGGCCCCAACGGTAGAGTGGGTTACCCCATCGCTGTCCTGTTTCGGAGAAGTAGTCGGGAGGAACACCAGCAACCTCAGTGCAGAGCCCTTTGTCGTTCACCGTGAAAAACTCACGACGCGCCCACACATCAGCAGAGTCGTGTGCTACGTAGATGGGGAGGTCACCAAAGAGCTGAACGCTTTTGGATTCAGCATGCTCTTTAAGTGCATGCCACTGCCGGTCAAACATATATTGCTCAAATATTGCCTGTTCAATTAGGGCGCGATGTTTACTTCTGGCTTGCTCAATTGCCTCGTGATCACGTTCGCGTAGCTCTTGCGGCCAGTGCCACCATGCCCGATCCTGAAAATGCTGCTTCAGTGCCGAAAAGAGGGCGAACTCCTCCAGCCAGTAGCTATGGCTCTGGCGATACTCATTCAGACTGTTGGCCAGATCAGGGTCATGTTGTAGCTGCTTCCAGAAATGGTGTGCCGCGGCCTTTCTGTTGGCAGCATGTTGCTCGGGGATGCTGCAGCCACTCAGTGCATCGCCACTCAGCCAGCCGTAATCAACACATTCACGAAGGTCGATAAACTCAGGGTTGCCAGCAAATGAAGAGAGTGATTCATATGGAGAGCCATGTCCATGAGTGGGGCCGAGCGGTAGAAACTGCCAAACAGAGAACCCTGCCATACTCATGCGATCGATAAACAACTTGGCCTCACTACCCAACACACCCTTATGAAAGGGGCCGGGTAGGGAGCTGATATGTAGAAGCACCGCCGACTTACGACGGTCTATCCACGGTTTCATGGTTTCTTCCTTATGGGGCCTCGATTACGAGTCGGCACCGCCTCTTCGCATGGTGCCACCACCTTCAGCGCTTCCACCGCCAATAGAGATGGTCTCATCCAGAGATGAAGGAGTAGGTGCGCCGAGGAGCTGGTACAGTTTCTTCAGGTGGCGGCGATATAGCTGATCAAAATCGCGAACTGCCGGGCCTGGATTGTAGTCACCGAACCACCAGCACCAATCTGAGCCTTCACAGATACGAAGCTGCTCATCGGCTGCCTCACGCTGCTTTTCATCCAGATGCTCGATACGGTTGTCGTACGCCTTTTTGGCCTCAATCAGGAGCTCCCAGCCACGTGTTTTGGCGCTGTCGCCAATCCAGGTGGAGAGATTGCCATACACCCATGATCCAGAAACAAGGCGCTCCAACTTCTCTGTGGCAGCGTGTTTGGAAAGGTAGTCGCTGAATGTGGTTAGCTCATACTCATCGTGCTCCGCAATGGTTTCATACAGCCTGGTGAGGAATGGGAGGGCATTCTCATGATAATGCTCCCACGCATTTTCACCATCCATGATGATGGAGACTACAGGCGCCTCCATTCCCTGTGTGCGGTGCCGAATATTGGCCAGTTCATGCATGAAGTTATGCACTGCATCCTGTGTATCCCAGCGTGAATACTCGAATCCAAGCAGATCAGAGAGATGATCATCACGGAA
>CAZFCL010000141.1:0-2906 GCA_964517705.1 uncultured Zetaproteobacteria bacterium
GAGGAAAAGCGGCAGGAACTATGTAGGTCGCTTAATCCACATCTCGTACATTGAGACCGCCCACATGAATGCAAATGCAATGGCCATGCCAATGCCGCCAAACATTACCAGCCATGCAAATATGGGGTCGAACTTAGTCAGCCACCATGATGCGATATCAAGCACTTGCGATAAGTAAGGCATAGCGATCATGGTCGCTTTTAACCAGGTTGGCACAGTGGTGGCAAGTGAGAAGATCAGGCCGACAAACATGAAAATAAATGCAATACCAAAAAGGTGAATGTGTGAAACGCGCGTAAGCGATGCAAAGCTCGCGCCACTATCGGTTTCTGTCATGTGCTTGATATTTTCCATGGAAGTAAAATCCATCAGACCAGATTCTGCATTATGGCACATCAGGCAGTTATTCTCGAAGATCGGCTTGATAGTGGAGTTAAACTCCTGCTCACTCGCACCTTCGCGGGCCCACTTGATGATTTTGAAACGATCCCCTTCAGATGCATTCTCTTTCATCGAACCGTTGAGCTTTTTCTCGATCAATGAACCATCACGATTGCCGTAATAGCTGTAAACAATGTCATCGACAGATAGCCCGATCTCCCCATCGGCCATGCCGTGCGTAAAGAGAATCTGTGTGAATGCCATCATATAGCCGATTCCAACCACAATCAGATAGCTGCTGAAGAGTACCTTCAGTGATGTATTAACATTGTTGAATGACCAGCTTGGCATATCTGACTCCTCCCAGTTGACGGGTAACTAGTATAAGATTGGAATGCTATGCCCCATCATTATATTATCAATAGTTGATATATCTCCGTTTTAAACCAGAGACGATATACTGCTCTTTAATAAAGAAATCCGAATTGAATAAAGTCGTTTAGCCCCATAGGCTCAGCGACGAATATAACTTTGTTGAGAAAACCCTAAAGGGGGCTGCCATGTCAAATATACTTCTCTCTGTCTCTGGCCATGATCGCCCGGGCATTGTGCGCGATGTTGCCGAGGCGTTGCTGCATCTGAACGCTAACATTGAAGACTCTTCAATGACTGCACTGCGTGGGCGCTTTACCATGATGATGATTGTTAAATTGTCTGAAGGCCGAAATATTGGTGAGTTAAAAGCCGCGCTGGCAGAGCTTGAGCAGCGCACACGTCTCACGGTGCAGTCGCAGGTGATTAGTGATGAAGAGGCCTCAAGCCAGGCGCTGGAGCCGGATCATGTGATTACGGTGCATGGCGCGGATGCTGTGGGTATCGTACACGCAGTCACCGAGGCACTTGCTTCGATGGATGTTTCAATTGTCGATGTTTCAACCCAATCGCGTACCTCTGACAAGGGTGATGTTTATCTGATGGTGCTTGAAGTGGCTGCCGGTAGCAGCGGTAGTAAAGTTCAGGGTGCGATGAAGCAGGTCGCGGGCGAGCTCAATGTTGATATTGAGGTGCACGCTCTGGATGATGCAGTTCTATAACTGCGCCGACTTTCTACACTTGTGCAATTTGAAATTCTAAAACACCCGGATGAGCGACTGCGCCGCAAGGCGGAGGATGTTTGCTCTTTTGATGGTGAGTTTGAAGCGCTTTGCAGGAGCCTGGAAGCCACAATGCGAGCAGGCCCTGGCGGTGTTGGCATTGCTGCGCCACAGGTAGGTATCAACCTTCGGCTGATCGTTGTTGATTGCAGTGCAAGCTTGCGCCCCTGCAAGCACCACGGGCTCCTCTACCTTGCCAATCCAGTGATTGAAGCAGGAGAAGGAGAATCTCTGGGTCGCGAAGGGTGCCTTTCCGTGCCCGACTGGGTTGGCATGGTGCCACGCGCAAAATCAATCGATATCAGTTACACCGACCCTCAAGGTAAGCGACAGACACTGAGAACCTCAGGGTTTGAGGCGCGGGTGATTCAGCATGAGATAGATCACCTTGATGGCGTTCTATTTATTGACCGTGTGATTTCTGGCAAGGGGCTGATGCGAAGGATGTCGGACTGATGCCGGAGCTTCCCGAAGTTGAAACGATTCGGGCGGGGCTGAAACCACTGCTATCGGGGTGCGAAATTATCGGTGTTAGCTGCCATCGTCAGCAGCTTCGCTACCCACTTCCTGATCTTACAAGTCTGGTTGGCAACAAGGTTATAACGGTCGGTAGGCGATCAAAATATCTCCTCTTTCACCTTGATAAAGGCCTTACTCTTTCGTGGCATTTGGGAATGACAGGGCAGTTTCATCTGCTACCCGGCGAATATGAAAAAGGGGCACATGAGCATGTTCGGATTGATCTTCATGATGGGCAGAGTTTGCGCTATCGAGATGCCCGGCGCTTCGGTTATGCAGGATTGCACAGCACCAAGGAACTTGAGCTGCACCCATGGTTTTCCAAGCTTGGCCCTGAGCCACTCGGAGAGCAGTTTGATGGTGATTACTTGTTCGCTGTCTGTAGAGGAAGAAAGGCACCAATCAAGAATTTCATCATGAACGCATCAGTCGTTGTCGGTGTGGGCAATATCTATGCTGCTGAGTCGCTCTTTCGTGCTGCTATTCATCCTGCAAAGGCGGCAGGGACTGTTTCCAAAAAGAGGCTTGCACTACTTGCCGATTCGATCCGTGAAGTGTTGCAGGAGGCGATTGTAGCCGGAGGTAGCACCATTAGCGATTTTGTGAGGGCAGATGGTAGCCCCGGTTACTTTGCACACAGGTTTCAGGTCTATGGGCGAGAGGGTTCCCCCTGCTTTCGTTGTGAGAGGAGGATTAAACGCCTGGTACAGGGTGGCCGAAGTAGCTTCTACTGCCCGGGTTGCCAGCGGTGATTGGAGCGGGGAAGTGCTGGTTCGTGAAAAAGGTGGAGTGTATGGTTAATATGCAGCGACTTTCGGGGCGAGTGTACTCCGAAGCAGTGGAGGTACAGTG
>CAZFCL010000142.1:0-2897 GCA_964517705.1 uncultured Zetaproteobacteria bacterium
ATTGTTATAATGCCGAAGCAATTCATACAGCGGATGTTTGGCGCCGTAAAGTTGGTGAGCACAACAGCCAAATGGCAATTCAGATTTACTGTTTAACAGCTTTCTACAATGGAAAACAAGGAGTAACACAATGAAAAAAGCAATGATGATGACAATGGCGGCGGCGCTCTTTGGCTTTACTTCACAGTCAGCTCTGGCATCCGATATTGATAGCAGCAAGCTATTCAAGAGCAAGTGCAAGATGTGTCATAAGATGGATGGTAAAAAGATGGGGCCGGGCGTGGCGCAGATGAACAGCGATCTGAAGGCCGTCATCACCGATGGCCGCAAGATGATGCCTGCCTACGGCGAGAGGTTGAAGGAAGATGAGATTGATGCACTCGTTGCCTTCCTGAAAGCCAGCGGAGCAACAGACGCCAAATAAACCTACAAGAGAGAGTCCTGAAACTATCAGGGCTCCTTTTTGCACTCTCTATCTAGCCCAATCAAACCCTTGCGCTAATAATCCGTGTGGTAAATAGTTAGCACCTCACACGGGAGGAGACATGATGGATTTCAAACGACTTACGGGAATTGCAGTTGCCCTTCTGATGTTGCCCCTCTCTGCCACAGCAGGCAACAGTCTGAATGGTAAGCTGCTGTATAAAAACAACTGTGCCAAGTGCCACGGCATGGATGGAGCTGCGACAAAACATGGTAAATCACTGAAGCCGTATCCAGCACGTAACCACCGGGCAATTGTAGGGCTGGTAGATCGTGATGAGCTGCGCCGTATTATCGTTTATGGTATTAATGGCACTGAGATGACACCGAAGAAGTATGACCTGGACGGGTTACAGGTTGAGGCTGTTATCGATTATATGGAGAAATTCAACTACAGGCCAAGCCTCGCCAATGGTAAAAAGCGCTTTGGCGAAGTCTGTGTGAAATGTCATGGTGCTGATGGCCGTGCTAAAACCGGCATGGGTGCGAAGAACCTTGTCTACTCCACGCTGTCGCTACAGGAGATCGTGCATACCATGCGCTATGGTCGCCCTGGCACCAAAATGAGCAGCAAGCGTCACCAGATGAGCAATGAAGACATCACCGATGTAGCCAACTATGTTCACTCGTTGCGCTACAAGGCAAATAGAGTCAAGGGTAAGAGGCTATATGCTAAAAACTGCGCCTCCTGCCACACCACAACATCAGATATCAAACTGACTGGTAACGCCGCTGAAAAACGTAAACTTTCAGATCTTAGCGATCGCCTGCTTGATCTGCGTATTCGCCACGGACGCCATGTTGAGCGTGCTGGAAAGGCTGTTACCGGCCTCTCTGATAACGAGGTGCAGGATATTATTGCACACATGAGGAAGAGCTCAAAATAATGACATCTAATTCCGAGAAAGGCGCCTCCCGACTGGGGGGCGCTGATCTTTTTGATCTGGAAATTATCAAGAAATATGACAAGGCGGGGCCTCGCTACACCTCCTACCCTACCGCGCCAATGTTTCACACCGGTATTGGTGCTGAAGATTACAAAGCCACACTGAAGCGTGTGGCCAGCGACGATACGCCACTATCGCTCTATATCCATATCCCTTTTTGTAATACCGTCTGCTACTACTGTGGCTGCAATAAAATAGCCACCAAACAGTATGAGCGTGCAGCACCTTATCTTGATCTGCTGCTGAAAGAGATCGACATGGCTGCTGATGCCATGGGAGAAACAGAGCGGAAGGTAACTCAGCTACACTTCGGTGGCGGCACGCCGACCTTTATGAATAACGATCAGATGCGTGCCATTATGGAGAAGCTGCGTGAGCGATTCCACTTCGTACCGACTGACCAGGGTGAGTTCAGCATCGAGATGGATCCGCGTGAGTGCGATAAAAATACCGTGCGTGTACTGCAGGATCTTGGCCTGAATCGCATGAGCATGGGTGTACAAGATTTCGATCTAATTGTGCAGAAGGCGGTTAATCGAATTCAGAGCAAGGAAGAGACCATGCGTGTACTGAATGAGGCACGCCAGCACGGCTTTGAGTCGATGAATATTGACCTGATGTATGGCCTGCCCCATCAGACAGTGGAAACATTTGACCGCACTCTTGATACTATTATTGAGTTCAGCCCAGATCGCATTGCTCTGTTTAACTATGCACACTTGCCGCATATGTTTATGCCACAGCGCCGCATTGATGAAGCCTCGCTGCCAACAGCTGCGGAGAAGCTCAATATTCTGGAGCATAGCATCAATAAACTACTGGCTGCCGGCTATGTATTTATCGGTATGGATCACTTTGCTAAACCAAGTGATGAGCTGACCATTGCCCAGCAGCAGGGTAAGCTCTATCGCAACTTCCAGGGGTATAGCACACAGGCAGATTGTGATCTGATCGGTTTTGGCATTACTTCAATTGGCTATGTTGGTGGCGGCTTTTTCCAGAATGCCAAAGAGATGGAAAAATACGATGCAGAGGTTAATAAAGGTGAATTTCCTGTCTTCCGCGGTTATATCCTCTCAGATGAGGATCACCTGCGCCGTCAGGTGATTATGCGCCTGATGTGTGACTTTTCACTTGAGTATGCCCAATTTGAGCAGGAGTTCGCTATCGATTTCAAGGCTCACTTTGCCGATGGACTGGCCGATCTTACAGAGATGGAATCAGATGATCTGCTTGAGTTGCGAGATGATGGGCTCACAGTCCTGCCAGCTGGCCGCCTCTTAATCCGTAATATCGCTATGGTATTCGATGAATATCTTCAGAAAAAGAAGGAAGGCACCAGCTTCTCGAAAGTGATCTAAACGGCTCTTGTCTTAGCGGGAAACCCTACCGGAGAGTCGGCCGCCACAGTTCTACCCACCCGGAAGTCGGAAAGATCCATCTCAGGTGTATCTCCCAATATCCAGC
>CAZFCL010000143.1:0-2884 GCA_964517705.1 uncultured Zetaproteobacteria bacterium
GGACACCGCCCTTTCACGGCGGCAACAGGGGTTCGAATCCCCTTGGGGACGCCAATCGAAGTAAAATACAGGCACTCCGAAAGGGGTGCCTTTTTTATATCACTACCCTACATGTAATTATCGAAGCTCTTTGTTATATTTCTGATATGACTTCACTATTCTCTTTTGCATCAACGCCCCATATCCACTTTGGAGTGGGGAGGCGCGCAGAGCTGGTCAAAGTTGCGCGTTCGTACGGTGCAAAGCTTCTACTGGTCACCGGTGGAAGGTCATTCGATGAATCGAATAGATGCGGAGAATTATGGCAGGGGCTTCAATCCGAATTCGAACTGCAACGCGTGAGGGTGGAGGGTGAGCCATCCCCACAACTGGTAGATGCGGCTGTCTCCAGATATCAGGAGTGGCAGCCTGATGCTGTTGTGGCGATTGGCGGAGGAAGTGCAGTCGATGCAGCCAAGGCAATTGCAGGACTCTTGCCTTCGGGCGACTCCGTGATGGAATATCTGGAAGGAGTGGGGCGAGGCAAAATATACAAGGGGCCATCCACACCATTTATTGCACTGCCAACAACGGCTGGAACAGGTGGGGAGACCAGTAAAAATGCTGTACTCTCTGTGATTGGGGAAGATGGTTACAAAAAGTCATTCCGTGATGATAAGTTGGTTGCCCGCCATATTATTCTCGACCCTGAGCTTACCCTGAACTGTTCTAAAGCTGTGACAGCAGCATGCGGGATGGATGCCTTGACCCAGCTGCTTGAGTCGTATGTCTCAATCAAAGCATCTCCGATGAGTGATGCTTTGGCTCTAAGTGGGCTTGAGAAGATCAGGGCTGCGCTACTTAGCGCAGTTGCGAATGGTGATGATCTAGAGGCACGCACAGATATGCTCTATGCATCATCTATTTCCGGGCTAACGCTTGCCAATGCCGGGCTTGGTTCAGTGCATGGTCTTGCTTCACCGCTTGGTGCATTCTACCCAATTCCGCATGGCATAGTCTGTGGCACACTGTTGCCGGAAGCTGTACGCACCAATATTGAAGCGATGCAGGCACGTGAACCTGAAAATATCGCCTTGATGAAATATGCAGAAGTGGGGCGTCTGTTATGCGACCGTCCTGAGATGAGCAGTAGTGAGGCACAAGGTGCGCTGATTCAGCTTCTTGAGACATGGGCGGAAGAGCTACAGATGCCACGGTTATCTGATTACGGAGTCACAGAAGGGGGCTTTTCAAAGATTATTGCCAACATAAGTAGCGGAAGCATGGCTACCAATCCAATTGTTTTAGAGGAGCAGGAGGTTATGTTGCTTCTTCGTTCTCGTCTTTAGCGGAGCTCTCCATGAGCTCCGGCCATGCGCCTTTCATATAATCGTAGCCAGACCAAAGAGTGAGGGCGGCTGCAACCCAAAGTAGTGTCAGGCCAACTTCGTGTACGGATATACCGAAAATCTCCACATGCAGCAGAAGGGCAGAGATTGCGATCATCTGCAGTGCTGTTTTCCACTTACCGATCAGCGATACATGCACCACGGTAGAGCGTTCGGCCAGCCATTCCCGCAAGGCTCCAATGGCAATTTCACGCCCAATAATAATAACTGCAAGAACAGCAGGAGCCATGCCTTCCGAAACAAGCATAACAAGGGCTGCCGCTACAAGTAGTTTGTCGGCAACGGGGTCAAGAAAGCGGCCAAATGCAGTTATTTCACCGCGACTTCGTGCGAGGTAACCATCCAGCCAGTCAGTAATTGAAGCGAGTATAAATAGAAGGGCAGATAACCAGTAACTTAGCTCACCCGGCAAGTAGAATGCGATGATAAATAGGGGGATGACAGCAACGCGGCCGAAGGTGAGCTGGTTAGAGATGGTCCACTGCATAGGCAGCCTAATTTGAGATAGCAGAGTTGAGGCTTACTTCACCATACGTGGCCTCATAATTACTCAAATGCTCATGAAGGGTGGCAATCATGCGCTTGGCATGCGCTGGAGATACGACAACGCGTGAATTCACAATGCCTGCAGGCGGCGTAACAAGAATAAAATCAAGAATAAACTCTTCGGGTGTGTAGGCCACGCCCAACTGATTTGCATAGGTGCCGCGCTGAACATCTTGTGTCATCTGGACCTGAATCTGCTGGTCTTCTAGGCCTTTTTTCTGATCATCGTTCAATTGTAACTCCTTAATTATTAAGCTCTTTTGCTTTTCTATACAGATCTTCTTTTTGATCAATATCAAGAGTATCAAGTGGAGTGCCACCTTGTTCTGCTAAACGCTCCATCATTCTAAAGCGCTCTGCAAACTTTCTATTGCTACCCATCAGGCAGAGCTCTGCATCAAGGCCCAGCTTGCGGGCCAGATTAGTTAGCGTAAACAGAACATCGCCAAACTCATCCTCAATACGCTTTAGATCGCCTTGGAGCACCTCATGTTCGAGCTCATTCAGCTCCTCACGCATTTTTACCATCACATCGGTGGCTCTGACCCAGTCAAAGCCGACCTGTGAAGCTCGCTGTTGCTGTTTTTGCGCGTATTTAAGGGATGGCAGAGGGGGAATATCGTCCATCAAGCTCTTGCGATCGGCATGCTCAGCACTTTTAAGCTCATTCCACTGATCGGCAAGGTTGTCAGGGTTAGCCTGGGCGAAGACATGTGGGTGGCGGTAGATCATCTTGTTGATCAGGGCTTCGATTACATCGGAAAGGTCGAACTGCCCAGCTTCTTCAGCGATGCGTGCATAGAAGAGTATCTGAATAAGAAGGTCACCAAGCTCAGATTTGAGAGGCTTCCAGTCGTTGGTTGCATCGGCCAGGTCAATTGCCTCGAGTACTTCGTGAACCTCTTCAAGGGTATAACGACGCAGGGAGAGGAGGGTTTGCTCCTTGTCCC
>CAZFCL010000144.1:0-2805 GCA_964517705.1 uncultured Zetaproteobacteria bacterium
GCGCAGCATCATCAACATCAGAAGCCTCTTCACCTATTTTGCCATACACCTGTGCAAGTGCTGAGCCGCCAAGTCGATGTCTACCATCGCCAAGATCCAGAAGAATCAGATCTGTATCCCCCTGATCGAGCTTAAGCTCCGGCGTTAATGTGTGGCGGATATCAGTCACAGGCGCAAATGCCGAAATAATCAGCGATAGCGGCGAGAACATCTCCCGTTTCTTATCACCACCCTTCCAGACTGATTTCATGGAGAGTGAATCCTTGCCAACCGGGATTGAAATCCCCAGTGCCGGGCACAGCTCCATACCAACGGCCTTCACAGTATCAAACAGGTGCGCATCTTCGCCTCCATGGCCGCAAGCAGCCATCCAGTTGGCCGAAAGCTTTACATCGCCAATCTTCGCAATGGGGGCAGCGGCAATATTGGTCAATGCTTCACCAATCGCCATACGTCCCGACGCAGGCGCATTCAGCACGGCCACCGGTGTCCGCTCACCCATGCTCATCGCCTCACCCGTATAGTGGGTGTAATCGGTTGCGGTAACTGCTACATCCGCTACTGGAACCTGCCATTTACCAACCATCTGATCACGAGCTACAAGGCCAGTAATGGATCGATCGCCAATGGTGATCAAGAACTCCTTGCTGGCCACAGATGGAAGGCGAAGTACACGCATGGCTGCATCTTTGAGGCTTATATCGCTTAAGTTCAATGGCTCATCTCTGGCAGCTACACGGGCGACATCACGCATCATCTTCGGTGCCTTACCAAGCAGTACATCAAGGGGTAGGTCCACAGGTTTATTATCAAACTCCGGATCGTTTACAGTAAGCCTGCGATCTTCTGTGGCTTCTCCGAGAAGGGCAAAGAGGCAGCGTTCGCGCTCACATATTTCGGCAAAAAGGCCGTGTGACTCTGGTGCGATTGCCAGCATATAGCGCTCCTGCGCCTCATTGCACCATACCTGCATCGGGCTCATGCCCGGCTCCATATTGTGTACAGCCCTGAGATCAACCCAGCCGCCACGACCAGCATCATCAATCAGCTCCGGTACAGCATTGGAGAGGCCACCAGCACCAATATCGTGAATGAAAAGAATCGGATTCTCCTCGCCCATCTGCCAACAGCGATCAAGCACCTCCTGGCAACGGCGCTCCATCTCAGGATTGCCACGCTGTACCGAGTCGAAATCAAGCGCCTCTGCATTGGCACCGGTATCCATACTTGATGCGGCACCACCGCCCAGCCCAATGAGCATGGCAGGCCCACCCAGCTGGATAATCAGGCTGCCAACCGGCACCTCTCTCTTATAAACATGACGTGCGTCGATATTGCCCACACCACCCGCAATCATGATTGGCTTGTGATAACCGCGCAGCTCTCCCTTCACTTCCTGCTCGTAAGTGCGGAAGTAACCGGTAAGGTTGGGGCGCCCAAATTCGTTGTTAAAGGCAGCCGCACCGATCGGGCCTTCAATCATAATATCGAGCGCTGAGACAATGCGTTCAGGCTTGCCATAGTCTTTTTCCCACGGCTGCTCAAACCCGGGGATACGAAGGTTGGAGACCGAAAAGCCGCAAAGACCCGCTTTTGGCTTGGCGCCAATACCAGTTGCACCCTCATCTCGAATCTCACCGCCAGAACCTGTCGCCGCCCCCGGAAACGGAGAGATCGCCGTGGGATGATTGTGTGTCTCCACCTTCATTAAGATGTGGGTATCATCATCATGGCTGCGATAGTGATGATCTCCACCGGGATAGAAGCGCTTCGACTTTGCCCCTTCAATCACTGAAGAGTTATCAGAATAGGCAACAAGCGTACCTTCCGGGTTTAGCTTGTGGGTATTCCGAATCATGGCAAAGAGTGAGTCATCCTGCTCTTCACCATCAATAATCCAGTCAGCATTGAAAATCTTATGGCGGCAGTGCTCCGAGTTGGCCTGTGCAAACATCATCAATTCGGTATCGCTCGGGTTGCGATCAAGTGTGGTGAAATTCTCCAGCAGGTAGTCGATCTCATCTTCTGCCAGTGCCAACCCTAACTCACGATTGGCTAACTCAAGTGCGGCTCGCCCCCCGTCAAGCAGGTCGACTGTTACCAGTGGTGCAGGCGTATGATGTGCAAAAAGGCAATCCAACTCAGAGACGCTGCCGAGTACAGACTCTGTCATGCGGTCATGCAGCAGTGCCGCCATCTCAGCATGCTTCTCATGTGACACACCACTGATGTGATAAACAGTACCGCGCTCCAAGCGAAGCAGCGCATCAAGCCCGCAAAGCTTGGCAATGTCAGTCGCTTTTGAAGACCACGGACTTATCGTGCCAACACGTGGCACCACGATAAAAAGGCCATCGGCGGCATGCTCAACAAACAGCTCCGCTGTATCACCCAAAAGCTCAGCGAGGCGGTCGGTATCTGGCTCAGCCCACTCCGCATTAACCTCGGCAATATGGATGAAGTCAGCTTGAACCTCAACACCTGTTAAGCCTTGCGCTGCAAACATATTCAGCAGTTTCTCACGCCTGAAATCGGAGAGGGCACTTCCACCCTTGAGGGTAATAATATGAGTTGAGGAAGCAGAATCGATCATGCCCTCTATCCTATGAAGTCATGCGGGGAAACCAAGTGAAAAGGTGACAGCACACCAGTAAGTTCCAGATGTTTTACAAAAAAGAAGGGGAGCCGAAGCCCCCCTTTAAAATTTAGTACCTGAAACAGGTTGTTTTTAGTGACGGCGCTCGCGAATACGCGCTGCCCACGGCTAAGGGGGCGAGCCACTTCATTATGGTGCAACAGCCCCCA
>CAZFCL010000145.1:0-2792 GCA_964517705.1 uncultured Zetaproteobacteria bacterium
ATACCATTCTCCCCAACACTGCGGGCTGTTTTAATGCCGAAGATGCTGTGCGTACTTTACGGCTGGCGCGTGAAGCAGGTGGTTGGAACCTTGTGAAGCTTGAGGTGCTGGGTGACACAGAGACACTTTACCCTAATGTTGTAGAGACCATAGAGGCTGCTGAAACGCTGGTTGATGAAGGCTTTGAGGTGATGGTCTATACGAACGATGATCCAATTGTGGCGACAAAGCTGGAGGAGATTGGCTGTGTTGCTGTGATGCCGCTTGGTAATCCGATTGGCTCTGGTCGAGGGCTCGCCAACCCATTCAATATCCGTGTAATTAAAGAGCGTGCCAATGTTCCGATTGTTGTCGATGCAGGTATCGGCACGGCTTCCGATGCCGCTAAAGCGATGGAGTTGGGGGCCGATGCAGCATTAATCAATACGGCGATTGCTGAAGCAAAAGATGAGTGCGTAATGGCACGCGCCATGCGTGATGCGGTTAGGGCAGGGCGGATGGCCTATCTTGCAGGGCGGATGCCGAAGCGGGCATTTGCGAGTGCCTCCTCTCCAGTAGAAGGTTATATCTGGGATTAATCATTTTTGCTCTTATACTCCGCGCTCGAAGTAGGATGCCAAGGTAGTGTTGATACCAATTTAAGGATTAATTAAATGAGTGAACTGAAGAATGATCTGTTTTTGCGGGCTTGCCTGCGCGAAGATGTGGAGCGTACTCCTGTTTGGATGATGCGGCAGGCCGGGCGCTACCTTCCCGAATATCGCGCCACGCGTGCCAAAGCGGGTGGGTTTCTTGATCTCTGTAGAAATCCTGAGCTTGCCTGTGAAGTAACACTGCAGCCAATCGATATTCTTGATGCTGATGCGGCAATCCTCTTCTCCGATATTCTGGTGGTGCCCGAAGCGATGGGTATGGAGCTCACCTTTGGGGTGGGTGAAGGCCCCAGGTTCCCCGATCCAATTACATGCCGTGCTGATGTGGAGAAGTTACCTATTCCTGACCCTGAAGATGAACTTGGCTATGTCATGGCCGCTATTCGCACCATCCGCAAGGGGTTGAATGGTCGTGTGCCTCTTATTGGCTTTACCGGCTCTCCGTGGACGCTGGCGACCTATATGGTTGAGGGTGGTGGCTCCAAGAATTTTTCCAAAGTAAAAGCGATGATGTTCAATGAACCTGACACCATGCACCTGCTGCTAGATAAACTTGCTGATGCTGTCGCTGCTTATCTCAATGCACAGATTGCCAATGGCGCACAGGCTGTGCAGATATTTGATACATGGGGTGGTATTTTGACCACCCAGGATTATAAAGCATTCTCACTGCAGTATATGCAGAAGATTGTTGGGAAGCTTAATCGCGAAAACGAAGGTCGCCGTGTGCCAGTTATTCTCTACTCCAAAGGTGGCATGGGCTGGCTGGAAGCGATGGCTGATACTGGTGCTGATGTGCTGGGGCTGGATTGGTCCATTGATATTGATGTGGCAAAAGCACGCGTTGGCAATCGTGTGGCGCTGCAAGGCAATATGGACCCAACCATGCTATACGCAAAGCCTGAACGAATCCGGGAAGAGGTGAAAGATATCTTGGAGCGCTTCGGCCACAGCAATGGTCATATCTTTAATCTCGGTCATGGCATTACACCGGATGTGCCACCTGAGCATGCTATTGAGTTTTTCAAGGCTGTGCGCGAGGAGTCGGTGAAGTACCACAGCTAAGCGTGGGTACATTTCGATTCAACAAGCCTTTTCAGGTTCTCTGTCAGTTTAGTGATCAGGAGGGTCGCCAGACGCTGGCTGACTTTGTTGATGTTCCCGATATTTATGCTGCTGGCCGACTTGATAGAGACAGTGAAGGGTTACTGCTTCTGACCAGTGATGGAAAGTTGCAGAACCGTATTTCTCACCCGGCACATAAATCAGAAAAGATTTACTGGGTGCAGGTAGAGGGGGCGATTTCCAGCGGTGCACTGGAGAAGTTGCGCCACGGGGTTGAGCTTAAAGATGGCATGACACTCCCAGCCAAGGTGCGCAAGATTCAGGAGCCAGCCCAGCTTTGGCCACGTAACCCGCCAATTCGTAAGCGTATCAATATTCCTACATCATGGATTGAACTTACCATCAGTGAAGGGCGCAACCGGCAGGTGCGACGCATGACAGCGTCTGTTGGCTTTCCAACCCTTCGTTTAATTCGTTATGCCATTGGCCCGGTCACACTTGATGGTCTAGGTCCAGCGAAGTTTGATGAGGTGGATGAGACACAGCTATGGAGCTCCCTCCAACAGGTAAAATAAAAAAGGGGCTATAAAGCCCCCTTTGTAGTGATAAGTGGTGCCTAGTTCTTGGCTTTGTCCACGATCTTCTTAATCCACGGCATCATGCCGCGCAGCTTGGCGCCGGTCTGCTCAATTGGGTGCGCTGCATTCAGGCGACGCTGAGCAGTCATGGAGGGGTAGTTGGTCGCACCCTCCAGGATGAACTTCTTGGCATACTCACCGGTCTGAATGCTGTGAAGGCACTCACGCATGGCCTTGCGGGACTCCTCATTGATGACACGAGGGCCGGTCACATATTCACCATACTCCGCATTATTGGAGATCGAGTAGTTCATGTTGGCGATGCCACCTTCGTACATCAGGTCAACAATCAGCTTTAGTTCATGCAGGCACTCAAAGTATGCCATCTCTGGCGCATACCCTGCTTCCGTGAGTGTTTCAAAGCCGGCTTTCACCAGCTCAACAGCACCACCACAGAGCACGGCCTGTTCACCAAACAGATCTGTCTCGGTCTCAT
>CAZFCL010000146.1:0-2782 GCA_964517705.1 uncultured Zetaproteobacteria bacterium
CATAGGGAAAATACGCTGCTTACTCACTCCAGCCCTCTGATTTAAATAGCGCCAGATCAATTCACGGGTGTGCGCTATTCGCTGCATCGACTCCTCTCCCAAGCTCACCCCAGACCACTTCGGAATCAAATCAACAGCCAGGTTAGAATCTGCCCGCATCTTTCTCACTACCTTAAAAAGCCGTATACGCTCGTTCAAAGAGAGAACCCCGCCCTCCCTCAGGCGGATGCGAGTTTCTACTTTGCCACTGATCACTTTAGAGGTCGGTGCAACAACTGATGCTGATGCAGTATTACGAAGTGCAGCTTGCATGGCTGCGCCCAGAGAGTTTAAGCCCAGAGGCTGATCGCTCCACTCACCATCAATTGGGAAGCTCAGATCAATCTTCTCATGCTCTCGTTCCAGCCGCCTTAAAAGATCAAGTGTATTAAAACCGGTTCGGCTCAACATCGGATCATTCGGAATATTAGTATGCTCGGCCAGTGTGCGTCGCAGGCTGAGTGATGCCTCGCCTCTGTATCTATTGGCCTGCTCTCCTTTTTCTACACGGAGTGAGGCTGACATACGGCCACGGACAGGTTTAGGCATACCCGATGCATTCATCCATTCACTCAAGAAAAGTGGCGTAGCATTCTTCAAAGAGACCTTACCAAAGAAGGTGCTAGGTTCAGCAAGCGGGCTCCAGGAACCACTCAGCCGCAAAGCGCCATCCCCCATACTGCCTCGCAGTGAAACTCTTGATGGGCTACTGGTAGAGAGCGGTGAAAGCGTAAGCGTAGCACCTGTGACCCAGTAGGAATCCGGCTGGCCGACACTTAATGCCCCATGCTTCCATGTAACACTGTCAATCTCCCACCCTCCATCGACCAGCCCACCAGCCCACCAGGGACGAGGACTCTTCTCTAGGGCTTCGGTCGGCGCGCCATCGGGCTGCTGATTTGTAACTGGAAGCAGTGGTTTAAGCGCCGCAATATAGTGCCAGTTCTCCGCCTGTAGTGTTTGCACCCGCTGCTTTCCAACACCTATACCGACCGGCCCAAATTTAGTTGTTACCCTCTCTGCCTGCCAGCGATCACCTGCATAGGAGAGCATCATATTTTCGGTGGTTGTGTTGCCATATAGTACCCAGCCTTCACCTTGGAAGTCCGCCCGCATAGCAAGTGAGACTACGCCATCCATCATTAAAGGCGCACTCTGTGAGCCCTTGAGTGGAAGCATGGGGCGCAGTTGGGTAAGCGGGACCTTTTTGGCATGAATATCGACCCCTGCGCCCTGTAGGTGCCCACCCTGATGTAGCAGTTCACCGCGAACATGCCACTCTGGATGAGTCTCTTCACCCTTGTGTGTTGTAGTTTTAAGATCAATGCTCGACACCTTACCGGGTGTGAGTCTGCAGCTGCCTTTAAGCTCTGGTATTTGAACATCCCCTTCCGGCAGCTTTACCACAAGAGCCATCTCTTCAATATTTAGCTTATCTGCAACCACCTCCCATGTTGATGGTTGGCGGGCTACACCATCTTGAGACACTCTCGGCCGTACAGGCATAGAAAGGCCCGACAGTGTCAGACTGGCGGCAGATAGCTTGTGCCCAACCAGATCAAGCCGAGCGTTCTGGTAAGCTAGGTTCTTGATATGCCACTCTTCATGCTCCGAAGCGGGGTGTGTAGCGTAGACCATGTCGCGCACGCCGCCTTTGCCACTTGTCAGAAGGAAATCATGGCTATGGCCTCTCAAGTGCAGTTCGCCATCAAACAGGCCTTTCTGAAGCCGGCGCCCCTCAATATTTGGTAAATGCCCACCCCACGTATCAAGAGGCCATGCACTACTGTTAATAGCAACATCCCATAAACCACCCACCTGATGGCCCTCCCACCTCAAAGAAGCAGCCTGGGTGGTTGGCTCACTCTCCACTTGTACAGTGCCGCCAAATGATATTTTTTCAGAATCCCCCGGCTCAGCGCTGCTCTCCCACTTCAAATCCCCACTTAACAACCCAGAAGCCGCCCCCACCGGCAATGAACCTGCTAAAAGTGCAGCATCAATACCGTGCCACTGCAGTTCACCACTGCTTACCGCTGCCTCAGATCTTAACCACTGCAGCTCCACGGGGGCCCCGTGAAACTTTGATGTCAGAGAAACAACCCGAGCACTGCCCTGCGGCCTCTGCCTCAACTGAATAGCACTCATCACCATTGGCACTGCGCCGTCATGCGGGTAGAGCGCCAGCGATCCGTTCTCAACCTGTAGCAGAGAGAGAGCCTGCCAGATGCGCTTTAACATTTCATCGCCTTGCCATAGATCACTCTGGGAGTCGTAGTGAAGTTCAGCCTGCAGCCCTGAAACTTCCATGTTGCCAATGTGCGGGGACTCTCCAACCAATACAGCCGGGTTGGCTCGGATAAGCATATGATTTACGGCAATGAGATTTTTGCCCCGGTGAACTTCAATGCCTTTGAGGATCAAGCCATTACGTAGCAGATGGTAGCGGACATGACCCACCTTAACATCGGCCTTCTCTGCCCAGCTGTAAATTAAATCTTCTGCCCTCTCTTGCGCTTCTGTCTGCAAAAAGAGCTGTGTCCCCACGCATAGAAGTGAGGCGATGGCAATAGATGCCAGGTACCAGCGAGCACCCTGTGGAAATGTGCCGACCGGATGTCGAAATAGCTGCAAATGCTTCAGAGACGCTCCCGAGTCATATCAAAAAATTACGCCTGCTTCTGCTGTAACTGACGAAGAACACTCTGATCCTCCAGTGTGGAGGTATCAGAAACTATCTCAC
>CAZFCL010000147.1:0-2754 GCA_964517705.1 uncultured Zetaproteobacteria bacterium
CTTGCGCTTATAACTTGAAAATCGTTCGTATTCAAAATGTGCCTTCACGACATAAACGCCCAGACCAAAAATATCCATATAGACACCATGCTGATACACCACCGGAGCAAGCCGTTGCGAAAGGTATAGCATCATATTGGTCATGAAGGAGGAGCTGGAGAGTTCGGAAACAAGCAGCGGCGTATCGGTACGCTTGGCAGCTTCTAAAATAATATCCGGCGGAGTCTCTCCACGTGTTACCACAACACCGGCAAGGCGCAGATCGAACACAGCATCCACTGCCTTTTTCTGCTCATCCGGCGTGCGAGTTGCCAGGTAAGCAAGTTCGGTTTTGCCTATCACCTGCAGGCGATAATCACTTAAGTGATCAATAAACCCCGCAAATGCGAGTGAAGGCTTCTGCATGCGGGGATGATCGATATAACGGTCCAGCCCCTCTTCGCCGACCAGCAACCGCATCTTCGCAGCCTTGCCCTGTGCATCGAACAGCTCGCGAATGGTGATGCGCCGGGCTTGTGTCACTGCCCCAGCCGCACTTGGGAAAAGAGTGCCGCCACCCTCTCCCTGCTATCTGCCCGCAACAGCTCATCCCGAGTGTTTTCCTGCTGTAATATTCTGGCCAGTTGCGCAAGCAGTTCGAGGTGTTGCCGATCATCTGAATCAGGAACCAGCAAAAGCACCACGATATGTACAGGCTCGCCATCAATCGAGTCGAAATCAACGCCCTCAGGATGCAGCGCCAGCGCCAGCACCGGCATATTCAGGCCAGGCATACGACCATGAGGGATGGCAACACCATGACCAATACCGGTACTGCCAAGTTGCTCCCGAGCCATAACAACCTCCATCACCCCATCCAGGTCGATGGAGGTCAGCATGGTGGCCATCTCTGTGATGAGCGCCCGCTTACCGTGAGCCTGTGAATCAAGCAGTACATGCTCAGCTGTAAGCAGTTCCAAGATGCCCCTCTCTTCCGCTGCCTATTTTAAGCCGCTTCCGGTTCAATCCAGCTTAGAGCGCCATCAGGTCGGCGGTAAATCGCATTGAGCTGTTCGGTCTGCCCATTGGTGAAAAAGAGCAGGTCTCGACTGCCAAGCTCCAGCTGCATAACCGCCTCATCTACACTCATTGGCTTGGCATCTATCTGCTCATGGCGCAAGGTCTCTGGCTGATGATCTTCGGTCAGCTCCTCTTTATCGTGTGCAATATCAAGGACACGGTGTGTCACCTGGATTTCACGGCCTGCTCGCTGACCAGCGCCTTGGTGACGATGCAGCTTTGCACGATAGCGCTTAAGCTGACGATTCAGCTTATCGACAACCCCATCAATCGATGCGTACATATCCTCTGTTTCGTGACTGCCGTGAATGTTGATTCCACTGACCTGCATATTGACCTCACAACGCTGACGAAACTTCTCCACCGACAGCACAACATGAACATCCATGACGTGGTCAAAGGAGTGTTTCAGGTGCTGCAGCTTATCGTCCACATACGCCTTAAGCGGCTCCGTGAGTTCTACATGACGTCCGGTAATGGATACTTGCATAGTGTTTTACCTCCACTTGGGTTAAATAATAGTAGGAAACCTCTTCATGGTCTTCCTATTTTCGACTGGCTCCAGTGTCAGTCTTGACGCAATTTGGCGTTGCGCCGCCGCTGGTTACCCGAAGGCAACCCCAACTGTTCGCGATATTTCGCAACTGTTCTACGGACAATCTCAATACTTTTCACCTGCATTCGATCGGAGATTGGCTCCAACGGCAGCGCAGAAGCCATCAGAAAAACCTTCACTATTCTCATAGCACTATGATTACAGCTCGACTGTGGCAGAGGGAACTCACTAAAGAGATCGGTTTCGAAAAAGGTATAATATCGCAACACCCTTTTTATAGCCCAAATGATTCAAAATATCAATAGTAAGCATCATGCGTAGTGATTCGAGCTTTAACTATCCTCTTTCAATGGCGTCAGAAGCTCGGCCAACTCACCACTCTCCTGCATCTCCGACACAATATCGCAACCACCAATGAATTCACCCTTGATATAGAGCTGTGGGATTGTTGGCCAATCCGAATAATCCTTAATCCCCTGCCGTACATCTTCATTTAACAGCACATTCACAGCCGCAAAAGGAATATCATAACTGGAGACAATCGCTGCTACACGCTGAGAGAAGCCACACTGCGGAAAATCCGGCGTGCCCTTCATAAAAAGGGCAACATCATTTTCCCTGACCACCTTACCGATTTGATCCAATATAGTCTCACTCATACCTACTCCTTGGGAGTCGAGGTTTTCAACGCCAATGCGTGAATGGCCTCTTTCATATTTTCGCCCAGTGCTGCATATACCATCTGATGCTGAGCTACACGTGACTTGCCCCTAAAGGCATCAGCAACCACCCTCACCTCAAAATGATCATCACCCGAATAGAGCTCTACAATCACTTCAGCATCGGGGATACCGTGCCTGACCAGTGCAGCAACTTCTTCAGGGGTAGGTGCCATAAATCATCCTGTAACAAACGCTCTAGGGTAGTAGCAGAAACTGGTGGGCTCACCAGGACTCGAACCTGGAACCAACCGGTTATGAGCCGGTAGCGCTAACCAATTGCGCCATGAGCCCGCGGTTTCCGCTAAGAGGCTGGCAGGCTAAGCGTTGAAACAATCAACCGCAATGCCAAGTCGCCACCTTTTTTACAGTGCTTGTGGCAACGCTACCGCTGAGCGCGTACAGTTCCGCGCCATGAAA
>CAZFCL010000148.1:0-2748 GCA_964517705.1 uncultured Zetaproteobacteria bacterium
CTATTGAGTATTATTATACCAATGTAGGAGGTACTTTTATTTTAGCTGACGTTATGTGTGAGTTTGGTTGCAAGACGTTTGTATTTAGCTCATCTGCTACTGTGTATGGTGATCCGCATGTTGTACCTATTAAGGAAGATTTCCCGTTGTCAGTAACGAATCCATACGGTCGATCAAAGTTAATGATTGAAGATTTTTTTCAAGATGTGTTTGTTGCAGACGATAGCTGGCATATAGCCTTACTAAGGTATTTCAATCCTGTTGGCGCACACAAGAGTGGATTAATTGGTGAAGATCCAAATGATACTCCTAATAACCTAATGCCGTATATCTCACAAGTGGCAGTTGGTAAATTAGAAAAGCTTAGTATATTTGGTGGTGATTACGATACACCTGATGGTACGGGCGTACGTGATTATATACATGTGATAGATTTAGCTAAAGGCCACGTTAAAGCATTACAAGCATTAGAAAATAAGCCACAAGTATTAACAGTCAATTTAGGCACGGGTAATGGATATTCTGTACTTGATATGGTTAAAGCTTTTGAGAAGGCTTCAGGTAAAGGTGTATCTTATCAAATAGTTGGCAGAAGGCCTGGTGATATAGCTACTTGTTACGCTGACCCTGCTTATGCAGCAGAAAAGCTAGACTGGAAAGCAGAGCGAGAGCTTGATGAAATGTGTGAAGATACTTGGCGTTGGCAGTCTCAAAATCCGGATGGGTATCCTAGACACACATAAACCCAGATTATTCACCAAATAACTGATCCGCCAGAGAAACAGTCCTCATTTTCATCTACTCAACAGCAAAACCGCTGCTGTCGTCCCTTTTTTGGATTTCCATCTCCGAAGAGCGCCACTTCTGTCGTAAATCACGAAAACACAGTGCATTCTCTGAGTGCAGGGCGCACCTGTCCTGTGAATGTGTCCTCTATACTACATCATGACCTCTGATTTACGACTAACCCGGTGCCCACTGCACTCGTCCCAGCCATCTCCAAAGCCGTTGCCAGTCAGTAGCTGCGCTCTGGGCGATCACAAAGGTTAATCGGCGGCCATGACAGACCACTCGGCTGGCGGTGCGTAGCACTCGTTCACGGAAACGGCGCAGACTCCAACCCTCTTTCATTGCCTTCTCCATCAGGCTTCTACCCATATGCAGGATCTCATACGCCAGCATGTTGAGCAGGAGCAGGGTTTCGTTGTTGGGGCGTACACCGCTATCGGTGGTCAGTTCAGCGGGTGCTGTATTGTGACCACTCTTCGGTCGCCCCGTTGAGGAGAGTGCGGGTCTCAATACATCCATCATCTCTCCCATATGGGCTTCCGCCTTGCCGCGCTTGCGATATAGTGCCAGCAGACGCTCTGGGGGATAGCGCTTCTTGTCCAGGCTGGTGATTAACCAGAAGTGGTCGAGCAGGAGATCGTCTGCACGTTCCATGACAACCAAAACCATCCGACGGGCTCTCTTCCAGCTGCCTGCCTGGTACTCCTCTTCATGACACCACTCCCTCAAATAGGCAGGAGGTCGGCCTTGCGGCCTTTTCAGGTAGAATTCTGCCAGCCGATCCAGTGCCTTGTTGTTGCGAATGCGTGCCACATAAGGCACCTTTCGTTCCTCTAGGCCGCTTAGTGTGTGATCAGAGGGAAAGCCTGCATCGATACGCACGATAGCAGAATAACAGAGAGTGGCCTTGCAGCGATCCACGATATCGAGAATGAAATCCAGTGCGCCATCAGCCGTGTGGACATTGCCGGGGCGTAACAGACCATCAAGCAGATCCCCGGTTTCGGCACAACTGGCAATCAAGGGGTGGTAGATGCGCTGATGATAGTGCCCATTCCATTGGCTACCGTGCTGGTGACCATGCACTTCAACAGGCAGACTATCCACATCGATGGTCATTGTACCCTTGCGCCGTCCTTGGTTGAGTAACCGCACACGCCGGTGTGCCATTTCAGCAACAGCCTCACGCAATGACCGCCGATTGGCATCGGTACTCAGCAGGCTCACCAGACGCGATAGCGTCGGCTGGGAGGCGAGCACATTTTCTTCATCCAATGGCGTAGTGCCTCGCTGAGAGGTACTGGAGGCCCGAAGAGCAGGATCTTGTCGTAGCCGGTCTGCATCATCCTGATCGCGCCAACCTTGTCCCAGTAACAGTAGATGGGTACGAAGCAAGTCAGAAAGGGGGTATGTGATCAGGACCTGATTGCGTGGGTCGTGGAGGCGTTCTATCAGCCAGTCAATAATCCCAGTGCGTTCCATGATCTCTCGCTGTATCAAAGCACCGGCATCGGCGGTGAGATGATCCGGGCGGGATTCGATCTCAACAGAGCGGTTGAAAGTTGGTTTGAGCAGCGGTACTGTTTCACCCATGGCGTGCTCCTTTGTTTGTGTTTAATCTTTGTTCAACAGATTGATTTTACAACAAATAAAGGGCGCGCCTCCTTGGTTTGTTGGTTATTCGGTGAATAAGACGGGATAAAACAAAGTATGCTCAAAGTACTGGTAATTAGGATAATAGAATGGCTCTAGACTTATCTGATACGCTCGTGGTGGGGATCACATCGACAGCACTATTTGATTTAAGTGAGGCTGATGCAGTATTTCGAAAAAATTATGATGAAAATCCAGATCAAGCAATTGATGAGTATAGAATTTATATGGAAAAACATGAGCAGGAGAGTTTAGATCCTGGAACAGGGTTTCCATTAGTTAAGGCGCTGATGTCATTGAATAAAT
>CAZFCL010000149.1:0-2713 GCA_964517705.1 uncultured Zetaproteobacteria bacterium
AATAGCATCTTCATCCTCGCCATGTAGATAGTAAGTGCGATGCTCCGCTGGAAGAAGGCGTGCTGAATTCAGGCGCATATCAATTTGGCTGGATCAGAACCCTGAACGCAAACGCCCCAGAAGGTCCTGAAGCCACGCTTGGCGCAGATCTTCAAGAAGCTCCTGCCGAAATGCTTCAATACTGGCCGGGCCGCCTGTCACATAAACATCACCTTGGCGCTGAATCACACCGCTCTGCCAAACAGCTCCCTCTTGGCGCTCAAGCACAACTGAACCTGAAAATATCATACGATACTGGGTCGCCACGCCGGATGCATCAAATGAAGAGGGTCTGAATGTTACAGGAGAGATATTCACCCGCAGATTCGCATGTGCTCTCTGGTCGATCACATCCTCTGGCGCAAGCCATGCATAACTGCTCGAACTCAAACCCTTTTTAAGCATAGGTCCTACCTGCCGATCAGAAGCGCCTTGCACAATCAGAGACACTGTCCTTACATCCGCTGGTATCGCTCCCATGTCATCGCCGTAACCCACCAGATGATAGCCACAGCCAGAGAGAAAAATGGCGCCGAGTAGTATAAGCGCAAGGGTGCTTTCTCGGACGTACTGCCATGGTCGAACCTGTAAAAGGTTCATGACGGCTTCACCACGATATTGAGAAGTCTTTCCGGTACCAGAATCACTTTCACGATCTGCACCCCCTCGAGCCACTTGGCAATGGCAGGCTCAGCCTTTGCTGCTTCCATCGCAGCACTCTGATCTGCATCTTTGGCGATAGTAATCACCCCGCGCTTCTTACCCTGCACCTGCACCACAAGCGTTACATCGCTCTTCTCCAGTGCTGATGCATCCACCTGCGGCCAACTGCTTGTGACAGCCATCTTATCCATTCCCAGCACTTCTCCGAGCTCACAGGAGAAGTGTGGCACAAAGGGGGCGAGCATCACTGCCAGTGCCTCAACGCCCTCTCGATAGGCTGCTTTTCCGCTTTTACCAGCGGGGCGATAATCCTGCAGTGTATTGGAGAGTTCCATCAATGCAGCAATCGCCACATTGAAGGCAAATCCATGCTCAAAGGCGTGTGTCACTCGCTGAATGGTAGAGTGAACCGCAAAACGTAACGCCTTCACAGAAGCAGCGTCTTCAGCATCTTCAACTTCAACATCCAGCTTCTCCAACAGGCGCCAAACACGTTTCAGAAAACGGTGCGCCCCCTCAATACCAGCATCATTCCACTCCAGCTCCTTCTCAGGTGGCGCGGCAAACATAGTAAAGAGGCGAGCTGTATCCGCGCCAAACTCATCAATGATTGCCTGTGGATCAACGGTATTGCCTTTCGATTTTGACATCTTGCTGCCATCTTTGAGCACCATGCCTTGCGTTAGCAGATTCTTGAACGGCTCACTGCCACCCTGCTCCGATGTAAAGAGCCCCGCATCACGCATCAGCTTGTGGTAGAAGCGAGCATAGAGCAGGTGCAATACCGCATGCTCTACACCACCAATATATTGATCAACCGGTGCCCAGCGCTGCATCGCTCCCGCATCCACCATCGCAGCACTGTTGCGTGGTGAAGTGTAGCGATTCATGTACCAGGATGACTCCATAAACGTATCGAATGTATCAAGCTCGCGCTCAGCTGCGGCACCACATTTCGGGCATATGGTATCTCTAAAGTCTTCACACTCTGTCAAAGGCGAGGCACCACCACTCGGTTGTAAGTTGGTGGGCAGCTCAACCGGCAACTCTTCATCCGGCACAGGAACTGCGCCACAATCGCCACAGTGAACTACCGGAATGGGGGTTCCCCAGTAACGCTGGCGGGACACCAACCAGTCACGCAGCCGGTACTGCACTCGCTCCAAACCCTTGCCATTTTCAGCCAGCCATGCCGTAATCGACTTCTTGGCCATGTTTGATTCCAGACCATCAAAACCGCCAGAGTTGATCAGAACACCGCTCTCAGTAAATGCCGCTGTGCCAATATTCCAATCACCCTCAACAGGTCGAATCACCTGCTTGATTGGCAAGCCATACTTATTGGCAAATTCAAAATCCCGCGCATCATGTGCTGGCACACTCATGACAGCACCCGTGCCATAACCCATCAATACAAAGTTGGCGATCCATATCGGAATCTGCTCGCCGGTAACCGGGTGAATGGCATTGAAACCTGTCGGAACCCCTCTCTTCTCCATGGTCTCAACATCCGCTTCTTTAGTCGACATCTTGCTGCAGGCCTCGTTGAAGGCTGCAATGTCCGCATTGTCCTCGGCCGCCTTTTGCGCCAATGGGTGGCCAGCCGCCACCGCCATATAGCTCACACCCATCAAAGTATCGGGGCGTGTTGTAAAAATGTTGAGTGTTTCGTCAGATCCTTCGACAGGGAAAGATATCTCGGCGCCACTTGATTTACCGATCCAGTTGCGCTGCATACCAACCACTTTCTCCGGCCAGCCGGAGAGCTGATCTAGATCAGCCAATAGTTCTTCGGCGTAGTCGGTAATGCGGATAAACCACTGCTTCAGATTCTTGCGAATGACTGGGGTATCACAGCGCCAGCAGATACCATCCACCACCTGCTCATTGGCCAGCACGGTGTGGCAAGGCTCACACCAGTTCACCTCAGCATCCTGCTGGTAGGCCAGTCCCTTCTCTATCAAACGGGTAAAGAGCCACTGCTCCCATCGATAATATTCTGGCCGGCATG
>CAZFCL010000150.1:0-2704 GCA_964517705.1 uncultured Zetaproteobacteria bacterium
CACAGCGATCGAAATCAATATCTCCTGCCCCAACGTGAAGGCTGGCGGTGTCCACTTCGGCAATGACCCGGCCATGGCAGCTCGTGTGGTTGAAGCGATGCGCCCCATGACAAAAAAACCACTGATCACCAAGCTCTCCCCCAATAGTGCTGACATTGCCGAAACAGCCAGGCAGGTGATTGAGGCAGGCAGCGATGGCCTCTCCGTTATTAATACGCTGGTCGGTATGGCTGTGGATATAGAGAGTAGAAAGCCGATCATCGACAACATATCTGGTGGACTTTCCGGCCCAGCCATTAAGCCAGTTGCGCTCTGGAAGATTCACCAGACACATGCTGTGGCTGCAAAACATCATATTCCAATCCTTGGCCAGGGTGGCATCAGCTCGGAAAAAGATGCCATTGAATTTGCTATTGTTGGCTCTGATGCAATTGGCATCGGTACTGGCCTTTTCTACGACCCGCTCATGTGTAAGAAGCTTCTAGATGGCCTTTCCGGGCATCTACAACAACAGGAAATAAGCTCATATTCAGAACTCGTCGGCACTCTTGTTACGAAGCGTAGTTAGCTGCCTTATTCCTGCCCTGCTGTTCACAGCAGGTGTGACAGATGCCGGAACGCTCTCTGTTATAGGGCAGTCCCGCTGGGTGGAAGCAGCTACTGTATTTGATGGTGACACCTTCCAGACCAGAGCAGGTGAAAAGGTGCGCTTGCTTGGCATCAACACCCCTGAAGTAGCCCGCGGCAAAGAGCCGGGTCAGACACTTGGAAAAAAGGCCAAGCAGCGACTACAGCAACTTATCTCTGGAAAAACAGTTCGCATGCAGTTTGATGCGGATAAAAAAGACAGATATGGGCGTACTCTTGCACATATCTTTCTAAGGAACGGCACTTGGATCAATGAACAGCTACTGCGTGAAGGCATGGCACATGTGTACACCTTCACCCCAAATTTCAGGTGGGCCGCCACCCTTCTCCGAGCAGAGATAGAGGCACGCAGTGCCAAGCGTGGCATATGGAACACAAGAGCGTTTCATGTTCTGGATGCAGACAAAGTTACAAAGCGCTATATCGGGCAGTTCAGATTGGTTCATGGCACAGTAAAAAAGGTGGAGAAGTGGCGCTTTCAAATGGGGAACATCACCGCCTCTATCCCCAACAGTGCCCGCAAATGGTTTGCCAAATTGCCACTGCCCAAGCAGGGCGAAGAGGTTGTCGCACGAGGGCGAATACGCATATCCAACGAAAAGCTCTTTCTCACATTGCACTCCCCCTATGATCTGGAATAATCCGCTCTGTATCTACCCTCATTCACATTCGGAGGTGCCCACGTGAAGTCTTACCACGCCTTTCTGATTCTCCTCGTTGCCCTGCTCTCTGCATGCGCAAAGAACCCTGCTACCGGAAAGCAGGACTTTGTGATGATAACAGAGGCAGAGGAGTTAAAGATTGGGCGAGAGTACTTCGCTGAACTTAAAAAAAACCTCATTCTTCTACCTGAAGATGATCCACTGGCACAGTATGTTGAACAGGTTGGGCAAAAGGTTGCCGCTACAGCAGATCGAACCTCTCTCTTTTTCCGCTTCTATGTTGTTGATGATGATACCATCAACGCCTTCGCCATTCCTGGCGGCTATATCTTCCTCCACCGCGGACTGATCAACCACATGAATAATGAGGCGGAACTTGCCGCTGTTCTAGGCCATGAAATTGGCCATGTTACAGCCCGCCATTCGGTACAGCAGATATCCAAAGCCAAGGCGTACCAAACAGGCATGATGATTACCTCCATTTTTGTCCCGATTCCTCAAGCAGCCGGTGTTCTCAGCGACCTCATAGCCACAGGCATTATTCAAGGCTATGGGCGTGCGGCAGAAATGCAGTCGGATGAGCTCTCAATTCGCTACCTGACTCAGGCGGGGTACGACCCAAGAGCAACCATTGGTATTTTGAAAACCTTGAAGCGCCTGGATGAAATTGACACCAAAGAGAAAACCGATGCCGGTGAGGAGGTCGATAAATACCACGGTGCATTTGCCTCACACCCTGAAACATCAAAACGCATTAAAGAGGCGGTTGGCAAAGCTGCGGCACTGCAGGGAAGTGGCGGGTTTATTAACCGAAACACCTTTCTGGCTGCCGTAAATGGCTATGCCTACGGTGACAGTGCTGAGCAGGGTGCCGTAGTAGGAAGACGCTTTCTTCACCCAGACCTCGGCATTCAGCTGGAGTTCCCAAAAGATTGGGTGATCACCAATGCGCCACAGAGTCTAACAGCACGCATTCGTAAAAAGGATGTCTACTTCATGCAGACTGTCACCGACCTGCAAAAACGGTTAACTGCTGAGGAGATTATCAGGAAACGCTTTATCGACAGGCATATTGTCAAAATTGAGCAAGGTATTCGTGATGGCATGCCCTATGCACACGCCCGGATTCGCCAGTCAGCGCCCAAAGTCAGTGAGGCGATGATTGATGCATACGTGTTTCTGGATGGCAGAAAAGCGCATTCATTGATGATGTGGAGCAAACGTGACGAGTTTGAGCAATACGCGAAGCAATTCAGCCACATTGCCGACAGTTTTAAGCGATATAACAAGGAGCGGGATGGTGATATCCCACGTATCACCCTCTATCAGTGGAAAGCTGGGGATTCGTGGCAGTCACTGGCCAGCCGCAGTGAGCATATTCTTGGCCGCTTTAC
>CAZFCL010000151.1:0-2704 GCA_964517705.1 uncultured Zetaproteobacteria bacterium
CCTTCAAGCGGCTTCTCCTTGGCTGAATCTGGAATAATGATGCCTCCTGAGGACTTTTCTACTTCATCCAGGCGGCGGACGATTACACGATCATGTAAAGGGCGAACATTTGTTGCCATCGATATTTCTCCTTTCAATAAATAATTAAAACTTAAGACTAAGTTGGAAACACCAACTCAAAGTTCCTTTATGGGGGGCGGTTGAAGTGATTTCAACCCCACCTTGCACATTTTTTAGCACTCTCCAGAAAGGAGTGCTAATAGTGGGAGTGCGCATACCCCTGTCAACTGCTATATCGCCATCACCCAACAGTATCTGCGGCTAATATACAGCCACCACTTCATCACCTGTTCGACTCCAATATCTGCTGCTACACTCCCGCCTAATGATCTCTCTTCAACGATACAAGTGGGCCAATCTTCTCTGGCGGAAGTTACTGCTACTGCTGGTAGCGCTGCTTTTTACCGTATCCACTTCTGCCTATGCAGAGTCGAGCATTGAGCAGTCTGGCGATTTGCAAGTTCGCCTTGGCACTACAGTGATCTACTGTGCCGCTCAATTGAAGGGTAGTGATGATCTTTTTTTGCATGCGCTGAAAGATGGGCTGCCAGTCGCTACCGTGTGGCAGGTGGAGATTGATGGTGTGCGTGATTACTGGGTGGATGAGAGCATAGCAGAGATCACTGTGGTTCGCCGAGTAGTGCCCGATCTTCTATCGCGCAGCTGGTTACTCAAAGATGAAGCAAGCGGCATCTCTCAACGCACCTATGCAGTATCTGAAGCTATTCGCTTTCTTGCAACACTGGATCGCTTCCCGGTGATTGACCGAAGCCTTCTCACAGCCAAAGTGCTTTATATTATGCGCGCATCGGCAGAATCACATGTTGGTGAAATGGATAGTGGGTGGTGGGGTGGCCTACTGGAGTCGGATGAGACTCTGCTAGAGCAGGAGTTCTCAATCCCATGAAACGAACCGGACTGATGCGACTGATACCTCTACTGCTGGCTGCGGCACTGCTGGTGCTTACTGTCACTCTATGGCCAGGCTCAGATGGGGAGTCACTTCTGGCATGGGTGAATATCACCATCATGCTAACACTCTCCCTACTGCTCACTCGCTACGGCATCAAACTACTCAGACAGCGCAAAGAGCCACCTCCCGGCTCACGTCTGCGTGCCAAGCTGGTAATCGCACTGGTCGGCATGCTGCTTGTACCCTCCATGACCATTCAGATTGCAGCCAACCAGATGGTCGAGCGGGGCATGGAGGTCTGGTTCGATGTGCGTGTGGATACACTTCTTGATCGCGCATTAACGCTGGCACAGGGCTTTTATGATCGCGTCGAAAAGGATATGAAGCGCAGCATGCTCGATTATATCAGTGACAGCACGCTGATTGCTGCCGCATCAGGCAGGCTCGATTACCGTATAGTCTCCAATCACCTAAATGCCATCAGTGAAGCCGAGGGGTGGCAGAAGGCCGAACTATTCAATATCAATGAGTTGCCGGTAGGAAGTGTCCAGCGCGGTGAGTTGACTGCACTACAAGCCGAACCACTGAGTGAAACGGCAAGGCTCTCTATGCGACTGGGAAGAATCTCAACAGAAGTGGTTACTCGTGGCGATAGTGAAGTGGCCGTGGGCTACGCACCCATCATTGGCCCAACATCTGTGATCGGGCTACTGCGTGCGGAAATCCGGCTACCGGCAGGCATTATTCAGAATGCGCGTGCAGTAGAGGCAGACTATCAAAGCTATCGGCAACTGGAGCATAATCGCCAAAATATTGGGGCAACATTCACCCACGTCATGCTATTTGTCACACTACTTATTGTTCTGGCAGCCGGCATGGTAGGACTACTATTTGCACGCAAATTAACTGCGCCAGTCGGTAGCCTTGCCAGCGCACTAAAACGCATCACTGAGGGCGATCTGGATGTTGTCATTCCCGAATCACCCCGTGATGAGCTCGGTTCACTCGCACGATCTTTCAACACCATGGCCAACCACCTGAAAGAAAACGACAGAGCCATTGCGCAGGCACAAGAGGATCTAACCAAGGCGCTGGACAACAGCCGTCAACGACAATATGTGCTCGAAACACTGCTGGCCAATCTTCATACCGGTGTTCTTCTGGTGGATAGCGATGGGCTTGTCCGGCTGCTTAATCAGGCTGTAAGAGATATCCTTCAGCTTCCCGAGAGTTGGGCACCAAGCGTTAATATCCTCAAGGCGAGCCAAGGAAACCTGCGTGATATTGGCGAATTTTATGCTGAAATCAGCCACCAACAGGATGACCATTTGCAGCGTGAATTTGATATCGAACTTTCTGAGGGGTTAAGGCGCCACCTTCTGGTGCGCGGTGCACGCCTGAAAAGCTCCGGCTCGAGCGACTTTTCAGGTTACTTGCTGGTCATTGATGATATTTCCGAGCTTGCTGAGGCACAGCGCAATAAGGCCTGGGCTGAGGTAGCACGGCGTCTGGCACATGAGATCAAAAATCCACTGACACCCATCAAACTATCTGCTGAACGGCTGCAGCGACGTTTCCGTAGTCAGATCGATGACGAGCATATTTTTGATGTATGCACCCATGCAATTATCTCACAGGTAGAGCGACTGCAACGCCTGATCGAGGATTTCTCGACACTGGCAAGAATGCCGCAACCCAAAGTTCGTGAGACTTCAGTGAACTCACTGCTGC
>CAZFCL010000152.1:0-2690 GCA_964517705.1 uncultured Zetaproteobacteria bacterium
CGGTTGCCTCTTCTGCTTCATTTGCTTCTGCCTGCTGTTCAATATTTTCCATCACCATCTGCTGAATCTCATCCTCATCCATCAGCTGTGATGATTCCGGCAGGTCTTTCAGTGAAGCCAGTCCGAAATCGATGAGAAACTGTTTGCCGGTACCATAGAGGTGAGGTCGACCCGGCACCTCCTTGCGCCCAAGCACCTTGACCCAGCCGCGCTCCTGCAGTGTGGCGATCATCTGACTCGATACCTTTACGCCTCTCAATGCCTCAATTTCGGCACGCGTTGTCGGCTGTCGATAGGCGATGATGGCCAGTGTTTCCAGCGCGGAACGGGAGAGTTTCTGCGGCTTGATCTCCCACATGGAGTGGATGAGCTCGGCATGCTCAGGTGCAGTGCGCATCTGCCAGCCGCCAGCTGCGGTTTCAAGGCGGATACCGCGCTCCTGATAGTGTTGCTCAAGCTCACTGATCGCCCCCCGAATATCCGATGATTGAATCTCTTCATCGAGAAGAGCACGCAGCTTGGCAAGTGTAACCGGCTCATCACTGGCCAGTAGAACAGCCTCAATCTGCGATTCGAGTTGTGCATTGCTCATTGCATCTCCTCCTTCGGAAGCAGGGTAATGGAGCCGTAATTTTCGCTCTGAACCACTGTAATGGTCTGTTGCCGCCATAGCTCAAGAATCGCCAGCACTGTTGTGACCAGCGCTTCGCGCCCCGGCTCACCACTCAGTAGCTCATCAAGTTGCATGCCACCACTGCTTAGCCGCTCCAGCACAGCACCCATGCGCTCGCGTACACTCATGGTTTCGGCAAATATACGATGGCGAACCTCACCGCCAACACGTTTTAGCACCGATCTGAAAGCAACCAGAAGAGCATCAAGATCAGCTTCGGGCAGTGGGCGTTCCACCTCACTGGCTTCCGGGAAAATGGAGCGGACAAAAAGATCTCGGCCCATGCGAGGACGCTCATCCAGCTCCTCTGCCAACATGCGATACTGCTCATAGGCGATCAGTTGCGCGGCAAGCTCAGCACGCGGGTCAACCTCATTGCCCTCTTCATCCACTTCAGGGCGTGGCAGTAACATGCGCGATTTCAGCTGCATCAGGGTGCTGGCCATCACCAGGTAGTCACCAGCCACCTCCAGATCAAGCCCCTTCTGCGCGTCAAGAATATCAAGGTACTGCTCGGTGATCATTGCCATCGGAATATCGAAAATATCGAGCTCCTGGCCTCGAATCAGGTGAAGAAGAACATCCAGTGGCCCTTCAAACTTATCCAGCTGAACTGGCGGCAGGGCGTTCTCTACATCCTCTTCGTGATTCAGAGCTTCCTGCACTGCCTCACTCATACACGGTAGCCCATCTTCAAAGTCTTGCGTACCTTCTCCATGGTGCGGCTCGCTTCGTGGCGCGCACGCTCATTACCCGCGCGTACAATATCCTTGACATCATCAGGGCGGGATGCAATATCAGCACGGCGATCACGAATCGGCTGCAGCTCTTCTTCCAGATGTTTCAGCATGCACATTTTGCAATCAATACAGCCGATACCTGCCGTGGTACAGCCATCTTTCACCCACTCGCGCTCCTCTTCACTGCTGTATACTTTATAAAAGTCCCAGACTGGGCAGTTCTCAGGATTTCCCGGATCATCGCGGCGTACACGTGCCGGGTCGGTCGGCATGGTCTTCACCTTCTTCTCGGTTACCTTCCATGTTTCGCCTAGCTCAATGGTGTTGTTGTACGATTTACTCATTTTACGCCCATCCAGACCGGGCAGTTTGGCAGCGGGCATCAGCAGTGATTCAGGCTCGGGGAAGAGGGGAGGAATACCCTGTCGATAGAGGTGATTAAATCGGCGCGCCACCTCGCGGGTCAACTCCACATGTGGCACCTGATCTTCACCCACCGGAATGCCATCAGCACGGTAGATTAGAATATCAGCCGCCTGCAGAAGTGGATAGCCAAGGAACCCATAAGTGCCGAGGTCTTTTTCACGCAGCTGCTCGATCTGATCTTTGTAGGTGGGAACACGCTCCAGCCACGGCAGCGGTGTCATAAATGAGAAGAGCAGGTGCAGTTCGGCATGTTCCAGCACTTCAGACTGGATAAACACCACCGCCTTTTCTGGGTCAACACCCACCGCCAGCCAGTCGATCAGCATATCCCAGATTGTATCTTTTACGATTGATGGGTTGGCGTAGTCGGTGGTCAGCGCATGCCAATCGGCAGCAAAGAAGAAGCATTGATTCTTCTCCTGTAGCTGGAGCCAGTTCTCCAGCACACCTTTGTAGTGCCCTAGGTGGAGCTTTCCTGTCGGCCGCATGCCGGAAAGGATACGTTTGGGTTTATCTTGTCTGTTATCGGAAGCGCTCAATCTTTCCCTCTCTACTGCGATTGCCAGATCATGGCACTGTTCCGAACAATAGCAAAGCGGCAAAGCCATTGTAACAGCCGGTGCAGCTTGGGGCTTTAGCCTGCTTGCCAAAGCGCATCGGCTTTCTATACTTCGCGCCTCACTTTGCGGCGCTTTAGCTCAGTTGGTTAGAGCAACGGAATCATAATCCGTGTGTCCGGGGTTCGAGTCCCTGAAGCGCCACCAAATTAGAAAAGGGCTGCATCTCTGCAGCCCTTTTTATTTCACTTTCCTTTGAGATAGGGGTGTGGCTCACTCATCAGCAACTCCCCG
>CAZFCL010000153.1:0-2688 GCA_964517705.1 uncultured Zetaproteobacteria bacterium
ATTTATCGCAAAAAGAATGCCCCCGCCGATATACCCAAGAGCATATCCAAGAGCGGAAACCCGATCCAGCTCATGCTTTTCTGCCACATCAACAATAAGCGAGTCGTAAAAGACATTGGCTCCAGAAAAGGCAATTGCCCCAAAAAGGTAGAGTAGCACTGCCATCACCCATGCTCCCTCACTCACCAGAAACAGAGCTGCTGTCATCACTACCGCAAGCGTTGTAAAAGAGAGCATCATCTGTTTCTTCAGGCCGCCCTGGTCAGCCATTGCACCAAGCAAGGGGGCAACCGCTGCAATCACAAGCCCTGCGGCAGCATTGGTCACGCCGAGCCAGAAAGTGGACTCATTGGCAGTCAACTCGCTTGCCCAAAACTGTTTAAAGAATATAGGGAAGAAACCAGCCATCACAGTCGTGGTATAAGCAGAGTTAGCCCAGTCATAGAGCGCCCACGAATAGATTGCCTTGCGGTTGCCTTGTCTCATATGTGAAATTTATGCGTATAGGCTTATCTTGGCGAGACAAAACGCCAAAAGTGGGTGAAACATTGACACAACCGCCCCCTCTTTCTAACGTCACGACAGATTTTGAAACAAGGATTTGTCATGTCTGTCACTACTCAATCACAACAGGATTTCGAACAAGCTCGCAAGCTGCTTCCCGGCGGTGTTAATTCGCCAGTTCGTGCCTTCAAATCGGTCGGCGGCACCCCTCGTTTTTTTGCCAAAGCCAGTGGAGCACATGTCTGGGATGTCGATGACAATAAGTATATTGACTATGTTGGTTCATGGGGGCCAATGATTCTTGGTCACACACACCCAGATGTCGTGAAAGGCGTTCAGGAGACCGCTGCACTCGGCATGAGCTTTGGCGCACCGTGCGAGCTTGAGATCGACCTAGCACAACTGGTAGTTGATATGGTTCCCTCTATCGAGGTTGTCCGTTTTGTTAACTCCGGCTCCGAAGCAACCATGAGTGCACTTAGGCTTGCCAGAGGCTTTACCGGGCGCGACAAGTTCATCAAGTTTGATGGCGGATACCATGGCCATGCCGATGGCTTTCTCGTGAAAGCAGGCTCCGGCGCAGCCACATTTGGCGAGCCCGATTCCGCTGGTGTCCCAGCTGACTACGCCAAGCTTACACTTACTGCTCCATTCAATGATATTGAAGCGGTTAAACGCCTGTTTGCAGAAAATAGAGATGAGGTCGCCTGCATCATTGTTGAGCCGGTGCCGGGTAATACCGGTGTGATGTTGCTGAGTGAGAATGGCTTTCTACAGCAGCTGCGAGACATCTGTGATACCGAAGGCGCTCTGTTGATTTTCGATGAAGTAATGTGCGGTTTCCGTGTTGGTGCAGGGGGTGCGCAGGAGCGCTTTGGTATCATGCCTGACCTCACTTGCCTCGGAAAAATTATTGGCGGTGGCCTGCCAGTCGGTGCCTACGGTGGCCGCGAAGAGATTATGCGCAGAATTTCACCTGATGGCCCCGTCTATCAGGCTGGTACACTATCTGGAAACCCACTGGCGATGCGCGCAGGCCTTGAAACACTTTCACGCCTGCGTGCACCAGGCTTCTATGAAGAGCTGGAGCGTAAAACCACTCGGCTGGTTGAAGGACTTCTTGCAGGATGTAAGGCGGCTGGAGTTTCGGCTGTTGCCAACCAGGTCGGTGCCATGTTCACTGTTTTCTTCACAGAGCTTGATACGGTTACCTGCTGCTCTGATGTAAGCAACCACTGTGATCTTGCCTTTTTTGGCAAATTCTTCAATGCCATGCTGGATGAGGGGGTTTACCTCGCACCATCACAGTACGAAGCGGCATTCATGTCCGCTGCACATAGTGATGATGATGTGGAAAACACCATCGTAGCTGCCACGCGGGCACTTGCGAAGTTGACCGCATGAGCCTGCTTGATGATATCACATTCAATGGTGATGGCCTTGTCCCTGCCATTGCGCAAGATGTGACAACCGGCCGTGTTTTAATGATGGCCTGGATGAACGAAGAGGCGGTAGAGCAGACGCTTGCAAGTGGCTTTGCTCACTACTACTCCAGATCAAGGCAGAAGCAGTGGAAAAAAGGTGAAATCTCTGGTCACGTACAGAAGGTGGTAGAGATGTTTCTTGACTGCGATGGTGACACTCTACTTCTGAAAATTAAGCAGACCGGCCCAGCCTGTCATACCAATCGAGCATCATGTTTCTATAGAGAGAATCAAGATGGAGAGTGGGTCACCATTGAAGAGGCCGAGGAGTAGTCAAACATGAGTGATATCCTAAAGGAGCTGGCTGCGGTGCTTGAAGCTCGCAAGTCAGAGTCACCAAACTCATCTTATGTTGCCTCTCTTTATGCTGAGCCAGACAAAATGCTGGAGAAGATCGGTGAGGAAGCGACAGAAACCATCATTGCCGCCAAAAATGGTGACCGTGAACAGATTATTTATGAAACTGCCGACCTCTGGTTTCACTCCATGGTAATGCTGGCAGAAAAAGGCTTGTCACCGGATGATATTTTACAGGAACTGGCTCGCCGCTTCGGTGTCTCTGGTCATGATGAGAAATCCACTCGAAAATAGCCAACGGGGCTATTTGATCAGTAAGGAGTGATGAGATTTCTACCCAACTGTATGAACCTTATCCATCACAAAGGTGTATTGGATTCTTGAATTAAATAGTTGTCGTTAC
>CAZFCL010000154.1:0-2674 GCA_964517705.1 uncultured Zetaproteobacteria bacterium
CCTTGGCCAGACTGTGACTGCAGGCATTGTTTCCGCCAAGGGGCGTGTGATTGGCTCCGGCCCATATGACGACTTTATTCAGACCGATGCGGCAATTAACCCCGGCAACTCCGGTGGCCCACTCTTTAACAGAAAGGGCGAAGTGGTGGGGATCAATACAGCCATCTACTCACGCAGTGGCGGCAATAATGGCATCGGGTTTGCTATTCCCATGAATCTGGCGCGTCCCGTGCTTGATGAGTTGAAGGAGAAAGGGCACGTAACGCGAGCACGTCTGGGTGTTCATATTACTGATGTAGATAAGGAGACTGCGGAGGCGCTGGGCCTTAAGAGTCGTGAAGGCGCACTGGTGCCACAGGTTGAGGCTGGCTCTGCTGCTGATAAGGCGGGTATTCGTGCTGGCGACGTGATTGTTTCCATTGATGGTGATCCGATTCACAAGGCGCATGATCTGCCTATACGTGTGGCCCGCCATACGCCGGGAGATAAGGTGAAACTCGGCATTATTCGTGATGGTAAGCATATTAACTTGACGGTGAAGGTTGAGGCGATGCCAGATGATCAGGTGGCACATAGTGGTTCGCAGAAACGGGACACATCCAAGGTGCGGCTGGGGATCATGGCTGAAGATCTAACGCCTGACCTGGCAGCGCGCCTGCGCAGCCGCGTAAAGAGCGGGATTGTGATTCAACAGGTGCAGCGCGGCATGCCTGCTGCCAATGCGGGTATTCAGCGTGGTGACGTGATATATCGTATCAATGGTAAGGATGTTGATGATATGGAGGGCTTCACCGAGCTGGCAGGAGGTTTCAAGCAGGGCGATGTACTGCGTGTCATGATGGATCGTCGTGGCGACCAGGTGTTTGCACTTGTGAGGCTTCCGAAAAAGAGCGGCGACTGATTCTCAGCATGGCGCTCCCACATATCCGGTTGATGACAAGGCGTGACTGCTGTCTTTGTGATGAGGCTAAGGCGCTGCTCGAAGTGACTGCTAAAAAAGGCCTCTGTAGCTGGGAGCCGGTGGATGTAGATCGCGACAAGGCATTGCTGGTACGCTTTGGTCTGGATGTGCCGGTATTGATGCTGGGCGAACAAGTGCTTTGCAAACACAGGGTCACCAGTGATGAACTGACATCTGCACTGGTGAGTGCTGAGGAAACGGCAGTATGAACTACCGCTGGCTATTTTTACTACTCATTGTGGGGATAATTGGCACGACTGTCTGGCTTGGCCTGCCGAAAGCACCTGCTGCGGTTCGCATTAGCGAAGCCGGGGCGGAGTTCAAACTTCCCGGTCTTCAGGGTAGTATGCATGGCCTTCCAAGGGGTGAAGTTACACTGCTCAACTTCTGGGCTACCTGGTGTCCACCATGCCGCAAAGAGATTCCTTCCATGACTGAACTGCACCGTAAATTCAAAGACCGTGGACTGAAGATAGTTGCTGTATCAGTTGATAAAAGTCGTGAACACTTGGCCAGCTTCGTGCGAGAACAGGGGATGCCATTTCAGGTGCTGCATGATGCTGATAGTGCAGTTTCACATGCTTATGGCGTGTATCGTTATCCTGAATCATTCCTGATCGATAAACGGGGTAAGGTTCGTTATCATCTGCTTGGTGCAGTGGAGTGGATGTCGCCCCCACTGCTGGATACCATAGATGATATGCTGGCTGAGCCGCCGGTGCAGGGGAGCGTTAGTGAAGAGCGGGAAAACAGCAGCTGACTCAGAAACCCTTCGCCAGCGCATAGTCCGCCTGCGTAGTGAAATCAGAGAGCACAACTATCGTTATTATACACTTGATGCGCCACTGATCAGTGATGCCGAGTACGATCTGCTGTTGCGTGAGCTTGAGCGGCTTGAGCGCGAGCTTGGCGAGCCGGTACCGGAAGACTCGCCGACACGCATTGTAGGCGCACCGCCATCAGTCACCTTTACTAATCGTGAACATGGTGAGCCGCTGCTCTCCCTTGCCAATGCTTTTGATGAAGCTGAGGTGCGGGCATTTGCGCAGCGCGCTTCGGAGGGAGTTGGTTCTGAGGCTCTCTCCTTTATCGCTGAGCCAAAGGTAGATGGTCTGGCCGTAAACTTACGTTATGAGCAAGGGGTGTTAACTATTGCCGCAACTCGTGGCGATGGCGTATCTGGTGAAGATGTGACCGACAATATTCGTACTATCACCGATATACCCTGGCGCTTGAATGCTGAAGGTGCTTCAGTGGTCCCTGATACTCTTGAGGTGCGCGGTGAGGTTTATATGTCCAAGGCAGCCTTCGCCACACTGAATGAGAAACGTGATGCCGAGGGAGAGCCACCCTTTGCCAATCCCCGCAACGCAGCAGCAGGGTCGCTCAGGCAGATTGATGCGCGTATTACGGATGAAAGAAAACTCAGTTTCTTTGCCTACGGTGTCGGCTTGGGGGGGCATAAGTTGGCACCCTGCCAGTCCGATTTGTTGGCCCAACTTGCCCGATTTGGTTTTGCTGTGCAGCAGGTAGAGTTGGCTAGTGATGTGGATGCACTCCTGGAGTGCTATCGGACTCTGCATGACCGGCGCTCAGGGATCTCCTACGAGATCGATGGCGTGGTTTATAAGGTCAATGGTTTTGCGCACCAGAGGATTCTGGGGGCGGTAGCACGTTCACCGCGGTGGGCCATTGCGCATAAGTTTCCGGCTG
>CAZFCL010000155.1:0-2671 GCA_964517705.1 uncultured Zetaproteobacteria bacterium
GTGAACAAGCTGATTACATTTGAAGGTGTAGATGGGTGTGGCAAGAGCACGCAGCTGAAGCTTGCTGCTGCGTGGCTTGAGGCGAGAGGGGGGCGTGTAGTTACCACCTTTGAGCCGGGCGATACGCCGCTTGGCAAGGAGATTCGCAGGCTGCTTTTGGCAGGTGAGTTTGTACCAGTTTCGGAGGCCGAACTACTCCTCTTCCTTGCTGATCGCGCCCAACATGTGCGCGAGGTAATTCAGCCTGCACTCGATTCCGGCGCATGGGTGCTTTGTGACCGCTATAGTGACTCTACACTGGCCTATCAACTTGCTGCCCGGAAGCTTGGAGAGGGAGCTGCCAACCTCAAAGCTAGCCTCAAAGGGATGCTCGCATTTGCCGAGTGTGGCGTAGCACCTTCCACTACTTTTTGGTTTGATTTGCCCATTGAGCAGGCTGCCGAGCGAATGAAGAAGCGGGCAGCGGCGGGGGAGAAGAGTACACGCCTGGATGATGAGGCTATCTCATTTCATGCGCGTGTGGCAGAGGCCTTTGCAGGGCAATATGAGTCTGGTGGTGAGCGTATGATTCGCATTGATGCCAGCTCCGATATTGAAACAGTAAGACTTCAGGTTGAATCAGTGCTGAAACAGCGGATTCCTGCAACTCCATGACAGATGTTCTTGGCCATCAGATAGTTGAAGATCGTTTTCGTGATGCGATGAGCCGTGGGCGTATGCATCATGCGTGGCTGCTGCATGGTGCCCGTGGTATCGGCAAATATAGTCTGGCCGAGAAGCTTGCCTCGATGCTGCTTTGTGAGCAGCACGATGCATGTGGAGAGTGCCATGCCTGCCAGATGTTTCGCGCAGGTTCACACCCCGATCTGTTTACAGTTACTCTCTTGGAAAAGAAGCGTGATATCAGCATCGATCAGGTGCGTGAACTGCTCGGCTTTCTTGCCTTGAGTGGTGCAGAGGGAGAGCGGCGTGTGGTGATTCTGGACGATGCAGAGCGGCTCAATAACCAGTCTGCCAATGCACTGTTAAAAGGGTTGGAAGAGCCGGCGGCGGGCAGTGTTTTGATCATGGTTTGCAGTGATGTGATGAGGCTGCCGGCCACAGTTCGTTCACGCTGCCTCATGCAGCACTGCACACCTTTGACCGATAGTGATGTCCGCACAGTGCTCTCATCCAGGCTTGATGCTGACACAGTGGACCTGGCCGTAGATCTTGCGGATGGCTGCCCGGGACGCGTCACCTGTCTGGAAGATGGTAATATTGCCTAGGCTTTGCAGGAGTGGCAGGTGCTGGTCAGTGATATCGCCAGTGCTGATGTCGGAAAGATTGAGAGCTGGTGCAGGCAGCATGTGGTCTCGGTACCACACGATCTGATTATTCGGGTGCTGTTGCAGCCTGTTTATTCCAAACTACAGGATCAGAATGTTGGTTTTGAAACGCTGGAGGTACTTCACAAGGCGGCGAAGGGTTGCCTACGCTGGCCGGGTGATGTGGTTCGCCAAAGCTTGCGCGCTTCACCCTCCCTGCTCGCCTGTCTTCTTCAACTTAGAACAGCACTGAAAAGTGCAGACTAGGATTCATTGTCGGGCAGGTTAGAGTACGGCAACCAGTCAGGAGCGCACCCCCAAGCATGGCAAACTACTACGTTACCACACCGATCTACTATGTGAATGATGAGCCACATATCGGCCACCTTTACACCACCATTGCGGCTGATGTGCTGGCGCGTTACAGGCGTTTATGCGGTGATGATGTCTTCTTTCTGACTGGTGTTGATGAGCATGGGCAGAAGGTGCAGCAGGCGGCAGAGAAGCGCGGTATCGAGCCGATTGAGTTGGCCGACCAGGTGGTAGCTCGCTATGAGAGCCTCTGGCCACAGTTTGAGATTACCAATGATGATTTTATTCGTACCAGCTCCGAGCGGCATAAGCAGGGTGTGCAGGCGGTATGGCGCAGGCTTGAGAATGCCGGAACTATTTATAAGGACTACTACGAAGACTGGTACTGTGTACCGTGTGAGACCTACTGGACCGAAACACAGCTGAAGGATGCGGAGCGCTGGGAGGAGAAGTGTTGCCCGGACTGTGGGCGTGAAGTTGAGAAGATTCAGGAGGAGTCCTACTTTTTTCGTCTAAGTGCTTTTCAGGATCGTCTGCTTGAACATATTCGGGAAAACCCCGACTTCATTATGCCTGCGTCGCGTCGCAACGAGGTGGTAAGTTTCATCGAGTCTGGCTTAAGAGATTTATCCGTATCCCGTACCACATTCAGCTGGGGCATTCCTGTGCCGGGTGATGAGAAGCATGTGATCTACGTCTGGATCGATGCGTTGACCAACTACATTACCGCACTTGGCATGCCGGAAAATGAAAGCTCAGAGCACTGGCCTGCTGATGTACATTTGATCGGTAAAGATATTCTCCGTTTTCATGCGGTCTACTGGCCTGCCATGCTGATGGCAGCGGAGCTACCACTGCCGAAGCGTGTATATGCGCATGGCTGGTGGACAGTTGAGGGTGAGAAGATGAGCAAGTCGAAGGGTAATGCGCTTCAGCCTTCGGAACTCCTGGAAGATTATGATGCTGATGTGTTGCGCTACTTTATGTTGCGTGAAGTGCCGTTTGGGCAGGATGGGGATTTCTCGATCTCCTCTCTGAAACAGCGCTACAAC
>CAZFCL010000156.1:0-2612 GCA_964517705.1 uncultured Zetaproteobacteria bacterium
GGAACAGCCTGGGTAAATAAGCGACTAAAGGCACGCGCCTACAACCCCGAAAAAAGCCGAAAGCTTCTTGCCGAGGCAGGTTGGATTGACTCTGATGGAGATGGTGTTGTGGAGAAAAATGGCAACCCACTCTCTTTCACTCTGCTGACCAACAATGGCAATAAGCAGCGCAGTGATGCAGCCACAATCATGCAGCAGCGGCTGAAGAAAGTGGGCATTGCCATGAAGGTGCGGCTTGTTGAGTGGTCCGCCTTTATCCAGAACTTTATCAATGCCCGTAATTTTGATGCTGTGATTCTCGGCTGGTCCCTCTCACCTGATCCAGATCAATATACTATCTGGCACTCATCACAAACCGGGCCGCGCCAGTTCAACTTCCTCTCCTACAGCAATCCGAAAGTGGATACAGCACTCGATAAAGCCAGAAGGATATTCGACCATGGTGCTCGTAAAGTACTTTACGATCAGATGCAGGAGGAGATCCATAAAGATGTGCCTATGGTGTTCCTCTTTGCTCCTTACTCACTGCCGGTGATGCACAAACGTTTCCATGGCATTCAACCAGCGCCCGCTGGAATCGGTTACAATAGCGAAAAGTGGTATGTGCCCGAAGCTCTGCAAAAATACAAAGTCACAGCTATTGCGCCTTAACAGGCCCGCTTGGAAGTCTCCGCCAAAGCCGATTTCACTCCGCTGTGAACAATCTCACCACCCCTCGTATTAATACCTAACTTTAGTGTTGGATCAACTGTAGTAGCTGCATCAAAACCCATATCTGCAATGCGCTGGATATAGGGAAGTGTTGCGTGCGTGAGTGCCGCCGTACTGCTTTGAGGTACTGCGGCCGGAAGATTTGGAAGGCAGCAGTGTAGCACTTCCTCTTCAAGGTAGACTGGCTTCTCGTAGCTTGTGGGCCTGCTCGTTTCGCTCATGCCTCCCTGATCTATGGCAACATCAACAAATACGCTTCCCGGCTTCATCAATGCAATATCGGTACGGCGTAGAAGCATCGGCGCATGCTTGCCCGGAACGAGTGCTGCACCAATGAGAAGATCGCAAAGAGGAAGTAACTTCAATAAATTGTTATGGCTATAGTGCTCTACCTGAACATTATCATGGGTAACTTTCTGAAGAGTGCGAATGCGCAGTTTGCTGGCTTCAAGCAGAAACACCTCTGCCCCGAGACTGGCGACACTTTCAGCGGCACTGATACCAACATTACCCGCCCCAAGAATTACGACACGAGCAGGTGGCAATGCTCCCACTGCACCAACAAGCCGACCCTGCCCTTGGAGTGCCGTACCATTCTCTTTTTGAAGGTAGTGAACACCCAGCTGTGCTGCGACTTTTCCTGCCACCAGGCTCATGGGAGCCAACAGTGGCAACCGCCCATCCTCAAGCTGTACTGTTTCATAACCGATCGCGCAAACACCACGCTTTATGAGTTCGTCAGCCAACTCAGGTAGAGCCGCCAGATGAAGATATGTGAAAAGTATTAAGTCATCTCTGAAATAGTGGTACTCGGGTGGAAGGGGCTCTTTCACCTTAACAACCATTTCACAATCCCAGGCTGCACCTGCGCTTCCTGCTATGGTTGCACCGGCCTCTTGGTAGGCGTGATCCAGAAAGCCGCTATCGACACCAGCGCCCACTTCTATAACAACAGTATGGCCAGAGGCGGTAAGAGCCCTGACCCCTTCTGGCGTAATCGCGACCCTGTGCTCGCGATTCTTCATCTCTTTTGGAACCCCTATTCGCATAAAAGGATGCTAGCGCCTAAGATGGTATACGTCCTGCCTGATTGCACGGAGGTGCTTTTCAGGTGGTAGACCTTCTTTATATGCCGTGATCATCGATCAAGTAACTTAGGTTTGTAAAGGTGGGTGACTATGCGGAGCCGGCTCCGGAAACACGCTCTTTTTTGGCACGAATACGTGCCTTTTTATCGTCAACAGCATGGGCATCGCGAGGCTTACGCGGCAGCGAGCGGTAGATCTCCACACGATCCCCCTCACGCAGAACCTGATCCCCTTTCACCAACTTGGCATACACCCCCAGCTTATGAACACCCAGATCAATTTCGGGGCACTTTTCCAGGATGCCGCTACCGTGGATGGCATCTTCTGCGGTTGCCCCCTCTGGAACATCCAGCTCCTCGATAAACTGCTGATGCGCAAGCGCATATACTACAGAGACATGCATATTCAGATACCTTTCAACTCAAGTGCCCGCTTTTCAAACGCATGTACCATCGACTGACACGCAGTAGAAAAAATCGGGCTGGCCACAATATCAAGCATCATACTGCGAAATTCAAACTCAATCGAGAAGTGGACACGGCATGAATCTTTATTCACCACCTCAAAGGTCCAGACGCTTTCCAGAAAACGGAATGGCCCATCCAGCAACCGAATCTCCACCAGCTTACCAGGAACAAAACGATCAATGGTCTTAAAGTGGTGCCTGGAACCAGCCAGATCAGCCACAAGCTCGGCTGTTAACTCCCCCTCCTCCATACTGAGGATCGTGCTATCCGCCACCCAGGGAAGAAATTGCGGAAAGACTGTTGATTTTAGCGATAGCCCTGACAGTTGTTCCGAAGCGGCTGGCAA
>CAZFCL010000157.1:0-2604 GCA_964517705.1 uncultured Zetaproteobacteria bacterium
GATATGGCCCAGGAGTTTCAATCCTGGACCACGTCCTTGGCTACTCTGAATCAGGAGTTTTCGCCATTTTTCTCGCTTACTTCTCCCTCTCAAAGTGCACCTGATCCTAAAGATTTTGCCCAAGATGAAATTCATGTCATCAGCCAAAATCAGGCCCGCAGTGATAATTGGGAAGCCATGCAGGTAGAAGGCTTTGACGCTGCTTCTGCCGCTACAGACAGTGCTGATGGCGCCGGTGGCATGTCTGCCGAAGACCTGATGATCCAACAGCAGATGGCCATGATGGCAGAAGCCGCTGGTGGTGACTTTAATTTTGATGCAGCGGCTGCTTCTGGCAGTGCTGAGGGTGGGACAGACGAAGATCTGTTTGACGATGGATTTGGTGACATGGAGGCCGACGTTGCCCCTGATGTGCCGGAACTGAATGAAGAGGAAGTCTTTACCGAGGCCCGTGAACGTGGCTATAACGAAGGTTATCAAGCGGGGCTTGAGGCCGGCAAAGCTGAAGGTTTGCCCCAAGGTGTAGCCCAAGGTGAAGTGCAAGCTCAGCAACAGATGGAAGCAGTGTTGAGTCACGAGCTTGATAAGCTGGCGCAGGCTGAAGTGGCCCTGCAGGAAATGACCAATATGCTGGGTGAAGCCATGTTTCAGCCCATCCAGCGTCTGGCCTTGCACATGGCCAAAGAGCTGGTGCGTGGTGAGCTAAGCCAATCCGATGCCGTGGTGACTCGTTTAGTTAAGGGGTGCATGGAACAGCTGGAAATCAGTAAAGACAAACTGCAAGTTTATCTCAATAGCGATGATTATCAGTTGCTGCAAGCTGATTCCATGCTCGAAGGCAAGGTGTCCTACCTGCCAAGCGCAGATTTACAACCAGGTAGTGTGCGTGTGGAGCAGGCAGATAGCTGGGTAGACGATTTATTAGAAGATCGCTTGATTATGTTATCCAATCAGGCCTTAGGTAGTGTCGATGAACGTCTCATGGAGACGGTGACTCATCTTAGCGATGATGAACAAAAAGTTTTGGCTGGTGAAGCCGTGGCACTGCCAACAGAGACAGCAGTAGAACCTGTTGTAGAGCCCGTTGTCGAGAGTGCGCAAGAAGGAGATGTCACTCAGGATGACGAGATCTTTTTCGATAATCAGCCAGAGCAGCCAGAGCAGCCAGAGCAGCCAGAGCAGCCAGAGCGCGTTGAAACGCAAGTAGAATCACCAACTGCAGAAACGCAAGCAGCTGAACCGGCAAGCATTGAAGAAGCGCAGCCAGAAATGTCCATGGAAGAGCTGCAGGCACAACTGCAGGCGCCAGAAGAAGGTGTCGAAGAGGCCGATGATTGGGCTGACCTTGCCGCCATTGGTGATGCCTTGGATAGTGAAGACGCTACCGATGACGACGATGATGAGCTGTTTTAAACAGCATTGAGTCACCTATGATGAATCTAGCCGAACGCCTTAATCAATCTGCACAAAAGCTGCACTTACAGGAACCTCACTCTCAGGGTGTGCTTACCCGAGTGGTAGGCCTTACTCTCGAAGCCAAGGGGGTCAATGCCCCTGTTGGTAGTTATTGCGATATTACCGGGCCTGATGGCCATAATATCACTGCCGAAGTAGTGGGTTTTGGTGACGGCAAGCTGCTATTAATGCCGTTTACCAGTATTCAAGGTATTGCCCCAGGTTTTCGGGTGCGCCCACAACCACGTGCTCAGGCAACAGGATTAAGCACCAAGATGCTGGGCCGAGTTTTAGACGGTATGGGCAAGCCTCTAGACGGCGGGCCTGATATAGAAGCAGAAGAATTTCGCGATATTCTCGGCCAGCCGATTAACCCCTTAGCGCGTCGTCCCATTGATAGTGTATTAGATGTGGGCGTACGTAGTATTAACAGTTTATTAACCGTTGGCTGTGGTCAGCGCGTTGGTTTAATGGCTGGTTCCGGTGTGGGTAAGAGTGTGCTCATGGGCATGATGACCCGGTTTACCGAAGCCGAAGTTGTGGTCATCGGCTTGATTGGTGAGCGTGGCCGAGAAGTACAGGAATTCGTTTTAGAATCGTTAGGGCCAGAGGGTTTGGCTCGCTCGGTAGTGGTAGCCGCACCCGGTGATACTTCTCCCGTAACGCGCTTACATGCCGCCCGTTTGGCTCATACCATTGCAGAATTTTTCCGTGATCAGGGCAAATCGGTGTTGCTATTGGTGGACTCCATTTCCCGTGTCGCCCAAGCCCAGCGTGAAATTGGTTTGGCCATTGGTGAGCCGCCCACTTCCAAAGGTTATCCGCCTTCGGTGTTTACCTTGATTCCTAATTTGATGGAAAGGGCAGGCAATGGCCATGGCGATCATCAAGGTGCCATTACCGCATTTTATACGGTCTTGGCCGAAGGGGATGATCAGCAAGACCCCATTGTTGATGCTGCTCGTTCGGTGTTGGATGGCCATATTGTTTTGAGCCGAGAACTGGCCGGTATGGGCCACTATCCAGCCATCGATGTGAATCAATCTGTCAGTCGATTGGCGCCAGTGTTACAGTCTGACAGTCAAAAATCTGCCAGCCAGCAATTGCGTACCTGGCTAGCCACCTTTAAAGAAAACAAGGATCTCTTGA
>CAZFCL010000158.1:0-2595 GCA_964517705.1 uncultured Zetaproteobacteria bacterium
TGCATATTCTGGCTGATCATGAACACCCATTCTGGCCGATGGTGAACACTAATTCTGGCGCATCGTGAACACCTATTCTGGTCTGATGGTGAACAGTTTTGCCCTGACGCCAGAATCACTGTTCACGAACCAGAATAGATTTCCCGCATTGATATTTTTGACTGCTAACCTGTTGCCTTTTGCTTTAGGAAACAGGGATGCCAACCAAGAGATTATTAATGCGACAACTTCGAGAAATTCTTCGCCTGAAATTGCAGGCAGATCTCAGTATCCGGCAAATCCACCGTAGTTTAAGAGTGAGTGTTGGTGCCGTTTCCAAGGTGCTTAGCAAAGCGAATGAGATGAACCTGAGCTGGCCTGACGTTAACCAGCTTGATGATGTACAACTGGCAAGTCGCTTCTATCCAGAAGCGGATACACGTCAGTCCGGGCAGTATGAGATGCCTGACTGGCGGGATGTACATCAGGAGCTTACTCATAAAGGCGTAACCAAGCACCTGTTGTGGGAAGAGTACACAGAACAATATCCCAACCGTTGTTACAGTTATCCGCAATATTGCCATCATTATCAGGTCTGGCAGAAGTTACAGCGCCGCTCGATGCGGCAGACTCACAAGGCCGGTGAAAAACTGTTTGTGGATTATGCCGGGCAAACCGTACCGATAATCAGTGCCAGTACCGGTGAAGTTCGCCAGGCGCAGGTCTTTGTTGCGGTGATGGGCGCATCTAATCACACCTTCGCGGAAAGTACCTGGACGCAGAGTCTGCCGGACTGGCTGGGTAGCCACACCAGAGCATTTAGCTTCTTCGGTGGTGTGCCGCAGTTGGTGATACCGGATAATTTAAAAAGTGGGGTGAGTAAAGCTTGCCGCTACGACCCGGATGTCACGCCAGCCTATCAGCAGTTAGCGGCTCACTATGGCTGTGCGATTGTTCCGACAAGACCTTATAAGCCGAAGGATAAAGCCAAAGCCGAAGTTGGTGTACAAGTGATAGAACGTTGGATATTAGCCCGGTTACGTCATTACACCTTCTTCTCGCTGGCAGAGTTGAATACGTGCATTGCCGCACTCCTAAAGGATGTGAATAGCCGCCCCTTCAAGCAACTCAATGGCAGCCGACAATCGTGGTTCGACAGTATCGATAAGCCATCACTCGCGCCGTTACCCAAGCTGGCTTATCAGTATACCGACATCAAAACAGTCAAGGTCAATATCGACTACCATATCCAGTATGATGCGCACCTGTACTCCGTGCCGCATCATCTGGTTGGCGAGCGAATAGATGTGCATGCCAGCAGCACCTTAATCACGCTGTACTTCCGCAACAAGGTCGTCGCCAGTCATGCCAGGCAATATCGCCATGGGATGAGTACCGTTCCTGCGCATATGCCTACCCGCCATCAGAAGCATCAAAGCTGGACGCCAGGCAGACTGATGAACTGGGCGAAGGATGTCGGGGATGAGGTACTTGCCTGGGTAAAACACCAGTTGGCTAGCAAATCACATCAGGAGCAGGCATACCGCGTGTGTCTGGGCTTGCTCAATCTCTCTCGTCAATATCCGTCACAACGACTCAATAAAGCCTGTGCAATCGCCAATCAACAGCATCTGTACCGGCTTAAACAAGTGAAAGCCATCCTGACCTCGAATCAGGACAAGCTGTATCAGCACAATCAGGACGAGTCGCCAAACCATCTGCCACAGGCTCATGAGAATATCCGCGGCCCACAGAGCTTCCACTAACTCAGGAATAGACAATGACTAACACCACCTTAATGCTGCTCAGACAGCTAAAACTCACCGGCATGGCCGATGCACTGACCATGCAACAGACACAGCCGAATAACTACGACAACTTAAGCTTCGAAGAGCGACTGCAGTTACTGGTCGATGCCGAGCATCTCGAACGCGGCCAGCGAAAACAACAGCGCCTGCTAAAGGCTGCAAAACTCAAATTACATGCTACCGCCAGAGACATTGATTACACCCATCCGCGCGGTTTAAAACAGGCACACATGGCCAGCCTGCTGCAATGTGAATGGGTGCATAAACACCAGAACTTACTGCTCACCGGGCCGTGTGGTTGCGGGAAAACGTATCTGGCCTGCGCTATGGCTCACACCGCCTGTATGAAAGGCTACAGCGTCAGGTACTACCGGTTATCCAGACTCATGCTCGAACTGAGCCAGGCAAAAGCCGATGGTACTTACAGCAAAATGCTGCAACAACTGGCGAAAATAGACATCCTCATCCTGGATGACTGGGGTCTTGAGCCACTAAAGGCTGCTCAGCGCAACGACCTGATGGAAATCATGGACGACAGGAACAACCACAGCTCAACCATTATCATCAGTCAGCTACCCACAGACCAATGGTATCAATCCATCGGTGACAACACGCTGGCTGATGCCATCCTCGACCGACTGATGCACAACGCGCACCGGATAAAACTAAAGGGAGAATCAATGCGGAAAACACGCTCAGAGTTGACTGATGGTGAACACTTAGCGTAAAAATGGGCTTCGCCCAATGCGGGAAATCTTAGGTGTTCACGATGCACCAGAATAAGCGTTCACGTTCAGCAGAATACGCA
>CAZFCL010000159.1:0-2587 GCA_964517705.1 uncultured Zetaproteobacteria bacterium
TGTGTGGCGATTCCAAAGCTTGCCGTAACCGGGACTGTTTCACTGGCCTCAATATCACCTCGAAGTATATTGGCGACATAAGTGGCACTCTCAAGGTTGGTGTTAAACAGCAGAATCAGGAATTCTTCCCCCCCGATTCTGAAAATGCGATCCGTGATACGGGAGCGGTCTTGTAGCATCTTCGCGACGTTTTGCAGTGTAGCATCACCCGCTGCGTGTCCACTGTTGTCATTCACATGCTTGAAAAAGTCGAGATCCATGGAGATAAGTGTTGTCGGAATGGCGGCACGTTCACTTTGAGCAATGGCATTGTCCAGCTCTTGCGAAAGCGTCATACGGTTGCTTAACTCTGTTAACGGGTCGGTAGTTGCTAGCCTGCGAAGTTCCTCCTGCTGTGTTTCGAGAGTTTTGATAAAGATAGCAATAAAAAGGCTTACCACAGTAAGTGATGCAATAAGGCGGGTGAAGACCGCCTGGTCAAGCATGTTCCATGCGAGTATTCCAGCAACAATCAACAGTGTGATGTTGGCCATATATGCCAAGTGGCGCGGCATAATAAGGTGTATTACAACTACCGCCGGGTAGAGCCACAGAGCGCCTTGGACACCAAGCGAATAGAAGGCAAAGAGAAGGGCACTCACCATTGCCGGAAGGGTGATCCAGTAGGTAATTTTGGGGTCGTATGTGTTGCGGTGGATTTTCCATGCGCTTAACAGAAGCCCGACAACAATGAGAAACATGCCTGCCGCGAGAAGGTACCTTCCACCCATAAAGTCCATGATGATAAATGGCGTCAGGGTGATGACCGCCGTTATTGCAAGAAGCTGTGTAAAACGGAGTTGAAAATCTTTTGCCAGCAGGTTAAATAGTCTCATAGGCTATGAGTGTAGTCTAAAACTTGTGCATTTGCAGCGATTTTAGCCATCGCCCTCAGCGAATGGGCTTCACTTCAATCATATACCTCAGATTCATCGGGTACCGGTGCTGGCTCACCTGCAATACGGTAGTCGCCGGTTGCCCAGCGGCCCAGGTCAATAGTGCGGCAGCGCTCACTGCAGAATGGAAAGCTCTTCTCCTCTCTCTCAACTGCCTTTTTACAGGTTGGACAGCGATAGTGTTGTGCTTCCGTCTTTTTGGGTTCCATCAACCACCAATTGGGACGAGCATCATGGAGTAGGGCTGATCTTCCCTGTAGTCCACACTCTTCTCGCCGGGCAGCCACTGCTGAAAGCGAACCCGAATCGCCAGGCGATTGCCCGACATGTCTGGGATGATGCCGTTGGCAACATCCTCTTCTGGAAGTGCGATCACAAGTAGCCCGCAGGGGCAGTTTTTCTGTGGTGTGATATGCCCGGCACCACCAATGGCAACCTCTTCTTTCCAGTCAACAAAATCATTAAGCATGCTATTCAGTGCATTGATGGCTTCGCAGATCGGAGTAAGTGCCTGGTGTAGTGGGTTGGTGCGTGTGTCGGCATGTTTCCAGATTGCCCCGATGCTCTGCTGAAGGCAGAACTTATGCCCCAGCCAGTCGTGTTTTTTCTGGCTGTTGAGGTAGGCGCCCAGAAGCGCATCGTGTTCAAGGATTCGAACGATATTCGGTACACTTGGCTTAATTTTTCCAACATGATGTTTGATGACGCTGCAGGTTTTCTCAATGCGTGCTTCATAGTGAGGCGCATCTTTACTGAGCCCTTTCAGATAGGTTTCTACATCCTGAAATAGCCCGGCTACTTCAGAGATAGCTGGCTTGCGCCCGTGGTCTCCTGTGAGTGAAGCATGCAGGTCACATGCGGCATGAAGCCATGAGGGGCCGTCACCCTTTTTGCGTGCCGATACAAGGCAGTGTAGCGCATCTCGCAGCTCAATGAATGAGCGCATGCGTGAACTTAAGGGGAATGAGAAATAGACTTTGCCGCTCATGCCTGCTCCTCCCATCGTGGTAGACAATCTGTAGCTAGAACCCGCCAAATTTGCGTTGCTACTGCCTGCCAATCATGCCAGCGATTACAGGTGACCACCACGGTTGTGTTGGACTGTTTGGCCCATGTTTGAATATCACCTCGGAGAGTCAGGGCATCTGCTTCTGGAAGTGCATCAGTCGGACTATCCAGAAGCGCAAGCTTAGGCGCTGCCAGTGATATAGATGCGAGAGCTAGCCGTGCTGCCTCAAGGCGATTTAGTGTTGCTACGTCACTATCCAGCTCAACTTGAGTCAACCCCCAATCGCCAAGCGTGACGAGCAATGTTTCTGTGGAAGGCTTCTCTTTCAGGCCGAAGCATAACTCTTCCGCTACGGACTGGCCGAGCCAGAGTGGCGGCTGTCGATCAAATAGCATTCGCACACTATGGGTCTCTTCTCCAGGGGGGTTATCGTTGATAGTGATCGAGAGCGGAGGAGGGGATTCAGTAAGCCCTGCCATCCGTCGTAGCCAGTATGTTTTGCCACTGCCAACTTCTCCAACTAGCAGAATCACTTCACCAGCTAGTGCTTGGAGTGACTGGGCCTCATCGCGGAGAATCAGTGTAGGTATATTGGAGGATAGGTCGCTATTCATCGGCTGTTGCGGAGATTGTCACAAAATAT
>CAZFCL010000160.1:0-2583 GCA_964517705.1 uncultured Zetaproteobacteria bacterium
TTTCAGCGTATGCAGCAGGCGGCGTGGTGATTCGAGCAGCAGGTTTGTTTCAGATGATACTGCAACAGTTTTCAGTGATGCTGTTCGGGATGCGCCGCTACGTGGCAGAAAGCCGATAAAACGAAAACAGCTGGTGGGGAGCCCTGCTGCGCAAAGCGCGGTTAAAACACTGCTTGCCCCCGGAATCGGCGTGACTCGAACACCCTCACTGCGCAGTTTCCTGACCAGTCGATAGCCGGGATCACTGATCAGCGGCGTGCCAGCATCGGAGATCAGCGCAATATTCTCGCCTTCCATCAGGCGTGGCAGAAGTCTCTCGGCAGCCTTCTCCTCATTATGTTCGTGTAGCGCCATCATCGGTGTTGTAATGGCGTAGTGCTGCAAGAGTTTACGACTGGTTCGTGTATCCTCGGCGGCAATCAGATCAACACTTTTCAGTGTCTCTACAGCTCGATAGGTGATATCGCTGAGGTTGCCTATCGGTGTGGCGACGACGAACAGTTGGCCAGCAGAGATTTGATGTTTAGGCTGCGATTCCATGTTCCGGATACGTTATCGCTCTCATGCTGATGCTGCAATGGCACAGTTGCCTTTCCGAGGCGCAGGAATCTTTATGGTCCTGCTCTCCCTGCTGTTGCTTCTCACTGCCTGCCAGCCCAAGCAGTTCAAGCTGGGAGCAGATCGAATATCGCATGAAGTGCCACAGAGTGCAGCTGAGATTCACCTGTTGATGCAGCAGGCAGAAGATGGTGACAATCTTGATCTTGTTTTGGCCGAACTTAATCTCCTTAGCCGTGAGGCGGATACGCCGATTCGGGAGGAGGCGCTGTTTCGTGAGGTTCAGCTGCTGCTTGAGAATCGCAGGCCGGAGGCAGCAGCGGCACTGAATATTGCTGTGCAGCAGTACCCTGATCATGCACTTGCGCCCTACGCTGCACTCTGGGCAGGAAAGTGGTGGCTAAAGCAGGATGAGTCTGGTCGTGCACTGGAGTGGATGAAGTGGTCACTACAGCATAAACGGCTGACCCGTGAGCTTGCTGAAGAGATTTTTGATATTGCTCCTGCCGTTGCGCGTGATGCCCCGGAATCTGTGGCCGTTAGCTGGTTTCTGGTTGCAGCTGCAATTCAGGATCACCGTCGTGACAACTGGCTACGCCTTGCCGCCCGCCGCGCCTCTTTGGAAACAATTGAGCAGATTCATAATGATGGTTCACTTTCCCGTGAGTTAATGCCGCAGTTTGATCTTCATGCCGGCCGTGCTCGCCTGATGACAGGGGATCGTGAGGCTGTTAAGCGTATTGCTGAGCTTGCTTCGGCTTCTATGCCACGTCACGCCGTGGCATCACAACTGCGTGCATGGGCCTCTGGTGAATTCAGGGCGGCAACGATCGGGGTGATGTTGCCCCTTTCGGGCAGTTACGCGCGCTATGGAGAGGAGGCGTTGCGCGGCATTCGCATGGCACTGGCTGATGTGGGAAGTGATGCTTATATCACGCTGCGTGTGGAGGATACGGCTGGTAGCGCGAAGGGGGCTGTGGCTGCCTATAAACGGCTTGCCGAAGAGTCGGTGAATATGATGATCGGCCCGTTGCTTTCGGAGACCACCGAGGCGCTGGTTCCATATCTGAAGCCGGGGCTGCCTGTTGTCAGCCTGACTGGCCATATCGACCTTGCACAGCAGTCAGGATCACTCTTTGTTCATACCATTTCCCCACTGGCACAGGTGCAGCTGATGGCCGACTATGCATGGCAACATGGTGCCCAGCGTGTGGCAGTGATTAGCGATGCTTCTGCTGATCAGGTTGAGGCAGATATGTTTACCAAATACTTTGAATCCTTTGGCGGTGAAGTGGTACATGCACTGCAGCTGGATAGTACTATTCTGGATCAGCGCGAAAGGCTCAGGGAGCTGCGCTATGAGACTGATGACGAGGAGCTGCTGGCCGAGCTGGATGACGAGTTGCATATCATGTTGCCAAAGATGGAGATGGAGTTGAAGTTGCCCATAGGTTTTGATGCGGTTTATCTGGCGCTCAACGGGAAACAGGTCTCACTTCTGGCGGGGCAGCTTGCCTATGCCGGTATCAGAGATATTCCGATATATGGTAGTGGACGCTGGCAAGATGGACACCTGATGGATGACCGTGGCCGCTATCTCTACCGCGCCCGTTTTCCGCTCGCTGCCATATCGCCCACCTTTCAGGATACGGATGACTCGGCATTTCGACGCTTTCGATTTGCACATCGTGAGGCGTGGGGGAGTGATCAGATAACAGATCTGATGACGCTGGCTTATGATACAGTGCGCATTGCCGTAGTCATGAGCAGTCGCCTGGGACTCTCCACATCCAGGTTGACTCACGAACTGCATCATATGGGGGGGTTCCCCGCCATGACTGGCCATGTGCAGTTCGATGGTTCCGGTGTTGGGCAGAAACAGCTCGATATTTTCAGGATTCGGCGCGGAAAAGTCATTCCCGCCGGTTGATAGGGCTCCTGTTTAAGCCGGGTTACTAAGCCAACTTATCGTCTGCCACATGGTAGTGCGGGTCTTCTTTAATATTAATCTCAACAAGCTCTCCC
>CAZFCL010000161.1:0-2580 GCA_964517705.1 uncultured Zetaproteobacteria bacterium
AGGACCTTGAAATCATCTTCATGGAGGCCGGCTGCCTTCCCCTCCCCCTATTCGAACCTTGATATTGCAGTACGTGGTGAAATTGCTTCCAGCGAGGAGTACATCGGTCCGAAAGCTGCTACCAAGAAAGAGATGATGGATGAGCTCTACTGCCAGTTTCTGGCCGGTTGGCTCGACCACCTTAACTCATCGAACATGAATGTTTTTGTGGCCGATGTGGAAAAATTGAAAGAAAAAGAATTCTATATCGAAAAGATTAAGAGCTGGCAGCCTGAAAAACCATGAGCAACTCCAATATGGATAAACAAAAACATTCATCCGAACAGGCGAATGGCGACCAAGCAGCTTATCTCGACTCGCTCATCGCCCAGTTTGACGATAATCTGGAACCGGAATTAGCAACTGATGGTAAGGCCGAGCCTATCAAACCGGCCACACCCAAGTCGGAAGAATCACCTTCGCAAAGCACAACCCCTGAAAAAGAGAAAGAGTCTGTAGCAACTTCAGAGGCTCCCACCATTCTGTTGATCACCTTTGCTATTGTAGCTGTGCTCGGCGGCTCTGGCTGGTTGCTATTAAAAGGCAGTGATGAGACACATACGGCTACTGAGATTACTCAACCAGACACGCCCACTGCCACTACGCATCAAACAGCGGCTTTGACCACAGATATGGACTCTATTTCCTCACCACCTACAACTACCGTGCCAGAGCCAGTTATACCTCCTGCATCTGCTTCGAAGCAGAAATCAACAACCACACGGGATATAGATACTGATCTGGCCTCGCACAAGGCTACTATACCCAAGCCAACTAGCGCAGGCGTGGCATGGGCAGTTAATTTGACATCAGTTGCCACATTAGCTGCGGCCAGGCAAATACAGGAGGGCCTTGATAGCAGAAAGATTAAAACCGAGTTGATAAAGGTCACAGTTGGCAAAAAGTCATTTTATCGCATACGCATTCCTGGCTTCAGCAGCAAGCAGGAGGCCGAGCGTGCTCGTTTGCCATTTCTGAAGGAGAGGGAATTCGGTCGCGCTTGGGCAGCCAGTTACCACGAGAAATCAGTGGCATCAGACTCGGTTCCTTCCGCTGAGTAACGGTTGGCTTTTAATTAGGACACGCAAAAGAAAAGCCCCCTACCTTCGCAGAGGGCTTTGATAAATCGAGTAGTTTGGGTTATCAGCTTTGGCTGGCTTCGAATTCCTTCATATAGGCAACCAGTGCATCCACACCCTCTTCCGGCATGGCGTTGTAAATGCTCGCACGCATACCACCCACAGAGCGGTGCCCCTTCAAAGTAATCAGCCCCTTTTCTGAAGCACCTGCAAGGAATGCAGCATCCAGATCAGCATCAGCCAGCGTGAATGGTACATTCATCCATGAACGACCATTTTTAGCTACTGGTGAGCCATAAAAGTCGCTGCTATCAATCGCGGCGTAGAGTTTATCGGCTTTGCGCTTGTTAACTTCGCCCATCGCTTCCAGGCCACCATTTTCCTTGATCCACTCAAAGACCAATCCAGCCATATACCAGCTGTAGGTTGGCGGTGTATTGTACATTGAGTCATTGCTAGCGTGTGTTTCGTAATTGAACATGGCAGGCGTATTCTCTGCGGCATTGCCCAGAAGATCCTCACGGATAATGACGATGGTCAGCCCTGCAGGGCCAATATTCTTCTGTGCACCGGCATAGATCATACCGAACTTGGAAACATCAAGCGGACGCGAAAGAATGGTAGAAGACATATCCGCCACAAGAGGAACGTCACCTGTTTCCGGAATATAATCGAACTCAACACCACCGATGGTCTCGTTTGGTGTGTAGTGAACATAGGCTGCATCCGGGTTTAGGTTCAGTGATTCCTGAGTCGGCACAGTTGTAAAGCCGTCGCCTGAGGTGTCTGCGGCGATATTCACAGTGCAGTAACGCTTGGCCTCAGCAATCGCCTTCTTCGACCACATGCCAGTATTCAAATAATCCGCGCTACTCTTATTGCCCAACAAATTCAGAGGAATCATGGCAAACTGGGAAGAGGCACCACCCTGCAAAAATAGCACCTTGTAGTTATCGGGAATACTCATCACTTCGCGCAGATCACTCTCTGCTTTTGCAGCGATAGACATGTACTCTTTGCCACGATGGCTCATCTCCATCGTGGACATGCCTGAGCCATTCCAATCCAGCATCTCCTGCTGTGCGCGCTCGATCACGGCTGTCGGCAACATTGCCGGACCAGCACTAAAATTAAACTTTCTAGCCATGGTTACCTACCCTCTTTCCGAGTGAATTACGGAGACAGATGACCTGCCTGCCTCCTGTTTCTAACAAGGCGAGGAAGATAGCCAGTCGATGACAATTTCTCAATGAGCGAATATGATTACCTTGAGATATTATAAACTATCGCGTTATTTACAGTTTTGTTTTGCCATAGAAATAATCGAAGAGTTTTTCATATGGCGTCATGCCATCAATTCCTACATATAGCTTTATGTGCCTCTTAAACGTGTTAAGCGATACTGGGGCTTACCAATTCTCCAGCGGGATTTGACCGTAGCTGTCTGTTTCGTACTATGTGG
>CAZFCL010000162.1:0-2548 GCA_964517705.1 uncultured Zetaproteobacteria bacterium
CTGCTTCTGGTGGTTGCATCTCTACAACGCACCCCTACAGAAATAACTGTTTCAACGGTGGAAAAACAAGGGGTGACCCATCCATCCGAGAAGCTTCGCCTCAACTCCGGGCTGGCATTGGTTCTGGATGATGTCGGTTATGATATGTCTGCGTTGAGGCGGGTTTTGGCACTATCTATTCCCGTGGCAATTTCAGTCATTCCAGATGCACCATTCGCGCACCAAGCCGCAGAACTTGCTCATGCAGAGGGCAAGGTGGTGATGCTGCACTTGCCTATGGAGCCGGCATCAGAGAAATATAGGGGTAAAATGACCCCCTACTTTTTGCACGAAAAAATGAGTGGGGACGAACTGCGCGATACTTTCCTGCTTGGCCTTGAAAAAGTCCCTCATGCTACCGGTGTGAACAATCACATGGGCTCCCGCCTGAGCGAGCAGATAGAGCCGATGCGTCAGGTGATGGAGATGTGCAGAGAGAGAGGACTTTTCTTTGTCGATTCTATCACCAGTAGCAGAAGTGTAGCGGCTGCTGCCGCACAAGAAGCTAGCGTACCGTGGGTAAGTAGGAAGATATTCCTTGACCACGACCGTGACCCACTGGCTATTGAAAAAGCATGGCGCAGTGCGGAGAAGTGCGCAGCACAGGGCAAGCGTTGTGTTGTAATTGCGCATCCATATAGTGAAACTTTAGCCTTTCTTGAAGGAAGAGCAGATGGAGGTGTTTCATTGGTGTCTGTGAGTCAGCTGCTTCGGGGCGGTGAATCTTTGCAACAGAAGACAGCAGGGGTGCAGCTGTAATGGCCGCTCTACGCAGGTATCTATTCGCTGGTATCGTTGCGCTAACCCCGCTTCTGGTCACGATTGCACTCATTAACTGGCTGGTTGAACTGTCAGATCATACGATCTTACTACTACCACCAGAGTATAGGCCGGAGATGCTTTTGGGGCTCGATATTCCAGGACTTGGCATCATTATGGCAGTTCTTTTTATTGTCATAGTTGGAATGTTGACCACCCACTTTGTCGGCCAGCATCTAATGCGCCTTGTTGATCGTGTGATGGGTCGAATTCCTCTGGTGCGCTCTATTTACAGGGCAATTCGGCAGCTGCTTGAGGCCACATTGAGTGATAACTCGAGCGCTTTCCAGAAGGTGGTGATGGTACCATTTCCCGATAAATCGAGCATGGTGGTGGGTTTTGTAACAGGCGAATCTACTGTGCCAATATCCGATGTTGATGAGAAAAGGGTGTCTGTTTTTGTCCCTTCTACACCCCTGCCTACAACCGGTTGGCTACTGTTCGTTGCGTCCTCAGAAGTAGTTTACCTTGATATGAGTGTTGAAGAGGGGATGAAACTGGTTCTTTCCGGCGGTGCACTCTCGGCTGAGAGTGGTGAAGGGGAGGGGGGTATTTCGAAGTCATGAGTAAGAAGAAAGAGGATATCTCCAAAGTAGAGAGCCTTTCCAGCCGCCGCTTTCAGCAGCTGGCGGATGAGAATCGGGAGTTAAAAGCTTATGTCGCCGATGTGATGCAGCGCCTGCGCCATAATGAGCAGCTTTTTGCCCGCATGTTTGAACTTGAATCGCAGGTACTCAAGGCGACTGATCCTGAAGACTTATGCTTTACCCTTTTGCGAGGGCTGCGCTCGAACTTTGATCTCGATTTTGTCCGCTTCTGGTTGGATCGTTCGAGCTTCATGGGTAGTCATAAACTTGATGCACTCTCCGAGCGTGATCTGATATGGGTCGAAAAGGATGAGATCAAGCATATGGGTATTTCACGCAAGCAGGCATGGCTCTTACAGCTATCTCCGGAGCATGAGTTCGATTGGTTGGAGTCAAGGGATCAGCATTTGGGCTCCGTTGCCCTGCTGACACTGGGTGATCTGGATCGACCATTTGGTGTTCTCGGCGTGGGTTCGATTGATCGTAACCGTTTCGCCCCTGATCAAAGCAGTGATTTTCTCCAACACTTGGCACAAGTAGTAGGGCTGACACTTGAACATGCGGCTGCCCGTGAAAATCTGGCACGCCTTTCGGTGACCGATACCCTAACTGGAAGTCATAACCGCCGCTTTTTACAGCCACATAGTCATCATCCGCTATCACAGTGGTTTGGCAAGGGGGTTGAGGTGTCATGCCTCTATGCCGATGTGGATCAGTTCAAGGCGATGAACGAACGACTGGGTAGTGATACAGGCGATAAAGTGCTGGAAGTGGTAAGTAAGGCGATGCGCCAGTATGCCCGCTCCAGCGATCCACTGATTCGCATGGATGGCGATGAGTTTTTGCTACTGCTTCCCGGCGTAATGCAGAAAAAAGCGTGCGCGATTGCAGATCGCATTGTCCGCTCTGTTGCTGAGCATGATTTTGAGGGCGAACATATGGCTGTGAGTGTTGGTGTGGGATTCTCCTCTGCCGAGCAGGACATGGCGGTTAAGGATTTGGTCGCACAGGCTGACCAAGCGATGTATGTTGCCAAGGCGCTTGGTGGTAACCGTGTAGAGGTTGCTGAGTTCGGTGGCCCCAGCGACTGACATCGGGGAAGC
>CAZFCL010000163.1:0-2543 GCA_964517705.1 uncultured Zetaproteobacteria bacterium
CGCGCAGCCATTGGCATTTGCGCTCTCAGTCGCCTCTCTGTTAGTGCTTGCAAAGGCCTGGAAGGCACGAGCATGAGTGATGATTTGAAGGTTCACTTTGAGCACCTGGATAAACCAGATCGTGTGGAAGGTATTGCGCGCCTTCTTTTAAGGCGTGGGCGCCTTACACCGCACCTCTTAGTCCTCTGCCCGGATAAAGGTTTTGCCGCGCAACTGCATGAGCGACTATGGACCATTCATCCCGAATCATTTCTGGCTAACGGCATCGCAGGCACTGACCACACTAGCAACAAAGCGCAGCCGATCTTGCTCGCCACAGAGATCATGCGTGACAATAACCCTGAAGTGCTGGTGAACGGATGCCTTGAGGTGCCACCAGACACCTCCGGTTTCTCTCACCTCGTAGACTTTGTCGATGGATGGGATAACTCGCTTAAGCAGACTGCAAGGGATCGCTTTCGGACTTATCAGCAGATGGGGCTTCAGCCGCAGTACCTGGGGGGGAAATAGTGAGTGAAATGAAGTCTGGTATTGAACACAGAGAGTTTCACCGCCACCCGGTGCATATACCGATTCAGGTACTCCCACAGAGGGGGGAAGCTGAACAAGTTAACACGAAAAACCTCAGCACAGGCGGGCTCGCATTTCAAACCCATATTCATCTTGAAGAGGGTGACTTTATTAGGATAAAGATCCCCTTCACCAGACCCGAGTTTGAGGCGCCATGTGTTGTCTGCTGGCAGCAAGCGCTTACAGATAACGAGCTGTTTGATGTGGGTGTAAAATTTCTTGATGAAGAGACCTCTTTCAAAGCAAGAATGGTAGAGCAGATATGCCGCATTCAGGAGTACCAAAAACAGCAGGCAGAAAAAAATAGAAGCCTGACATTTGGGGAAGCTGCGAAAGAGTGGATAGAAAAATTTGCCAGCAGCTTTCACCATGCCGACTAACTTATACAGGCCTAGGTGATTTTATCCCTTTTTTAATGGAGAAGGAGCATGTCTATGAAGTGGCTGGATGACATACCATGGCTTGCACTGATCGCAATTGCCGGACTCATGATACTATTACCTTTCGAGCCGGAACCACACCTTATCGAAAAGCTAAAAATGCTGACTGAAGGCACCCTCTCCAGGCCAATCGATATCTTTGACCTATTCTGGCACCTGCTACCGACAGCTCTTCTTATATGGAAATTCTTGCGCAGCCGTGAGAAAGGCAGCAGTTGAGTAGAGAATGGCCCCTACTCCACTCTGTTGCGTAGCCGCTGCCATAGTGGCCTTAATCTCATCTTAAACTCATTGTAGTAGGTACGACCAAGCAGCAATAAACTTACCGCAAAACTAATCTCGGCACTAACTAGGAGTGAGGTAATTGTCACTGCCAATGTTGTAGCATCGAGGTCAAATATGATCGGAATCAGCAGCATCAATCCCCACAGCAGCCACGAGCTCCAGAAAAGAAGGAGCCCAAGCTGACGTTTAAGATCACTCATTCAGTCACTTCTTCCATACCATTCTTAAAATAGATTGTTCGACACGGGTACTCAAGGCCCGTCAACGGCAAGAGGCTTTCAAGTGCGGCGACACGGTCACGATCAGCTTGAGTTTCGGGGTGTTTAGCAATCAGGAAAGAGCAGATATCGCAGTACTCCTCAATCGATATCTCATAAGTGCCAATACGACGGCCAAGCTCGATGATCTCCTCTTTATCCATGCCGATTAGCGGTGAAAGCAGTGGAAGATCAGAGGCATCATAAATAGCGTGAATATTGGCCAGTGTCTGGCTTGCGACCTGCCCGAGTGAATCACCGGTTACAAGCGCCTGCGCTTTCTCCTGCTTGGCGATCATATCAGCCGATCGAATCATCTGACGTTTATAAATAATCATGCGATATTCTGCAGGCACATGGGCAATCGCGTGGCGCTGAAACTCCTCCAGATCGATCAGATATAGCTTCACCTTTCCTTGGTAACGTGAAATCTGGCGTGCAAGGTCATGAATTTTCACAAAATCGCGATTGATAGTGCTGTTATAGAGATGTACCAACATCACTTCCATGCCCCGCTTCATCATGGTGTAGGCGGCCACTGGCGAATCGATACCGCCAGAGAAAAGGACAACACCGCGCCCGGAGGAGCCGACCGGCAAGCCACCAATGCCGCGAATCTTTTGAGTGTAGATGTAAGCTGCCTTGGCCCCTACCTCAACGTGAACATCAATTTTAGGGTGATTGAGGTCTACGGCCAAGCCGAGCTGGTTCTTCAAAAAACCACCCACTTCAAAATTAAGCTGGGGAGAGGTCAATGAAAAACACTTATTGCTGCGCCTGCTGGTGACACGAAAGGGAGTACCGGCAACATCCGGACCGAAATCAGCTAGAACAGCTTCCTTCGCTGCTGACTGCATTGCCTCCAGCTCCAGTTTACACTCGTGAGCAACAGAGAAGTTACGAATACCAGGGGTTAGCGCCAAGAGTTCGATAAGATCACTCGGCACAGACTCAACATCGGCGGTCATGCGCCCATACTCACGATAAAAGC
>CAZFCL010000164.1:0-2523 GCA_964517705.1 uncultured Zetaproteobacteria bacterium
GGAGAGGTGGCACTCAGGGAACAGTGGTGTGCCTAGAAAGTTTCCGGCAACTCCGCCTGCTTCGGTAGCGAGCAGGCTGCCGGCAGCGTAGTCCCATATTTTCTCACCACCATGGATAATAAATTGACCTCGGCCTGCTGCCAGCCATGCCCACTCCAGTGCACAGCTGCCGATATTACGCTGACTGCGATAGGTTCTTTTGGTTGCCAGAGAGGCAGAGGTTTTTTCCTTTAATCGCTTAAAATCGATAAAACCGACACTATTTGAAAGGTTGGTTTCATCGGAGCAGAAAATGGCCTGTTCATTCAGGAAAGCACCACCACCGGCCAGTGCAGTAAATGTCTCCTTACGCAGAGGGTCGTGTATGCATGCCAGCTCTATATGTCTATTCCTGATTAAAGCTAGCGAAATCGCAAAGCCGGGCAGGCCGGTAGAAAAATTGGTTGTGCCATCCAGTGGGTCAAGACACCAGAAGCTTCCTCCTTGATTTAAGCAGGACGCGTGTTCGCTTTCACTCATCTCTTCGCTAAGGAGCCTGATGTCACGATTCATTTTCAGTAGCTCTGTCTCAATAAACTTCTGGCAAGAGATGTCAGTTTCGGTGACGACTGACCCATCCACCTTAAGCGTGGTTTGCACAGATGATGCGTATGCAGGCATGATGATCTCTTCTCCTGCCTGAATGAGAATCGTAGATATCTTTTTAAGCATGTCCTCTGGTGTCACTGGTTCCATTTTCCTCGCACATTTTTCAGGCATATTGTAAAGCAGAAGGGTGCGGTATGCGCTGAAAGGCGCTATTATGCCGAGTCAACGATAGGAGGGCTAATCATGGCTTTGAAAGGTAAGATGGTGATCGGGCAGTCCGGTGGTCCAACGACAGTGATTAACCAGTCGCTGGTAGGGGCTATTCTGGCGGCCAGGGAGCAGTCTGATATTACTGGTATTCTCGGGGCACGTCACGGTATTGCCGGCATTATGAAGGAAGATTTTATCGATCTGACAGCACAGAGTGTGAGTGACCTTGAAGTGCTTGCCAAAACACCTGCTGCCGGCCTTGGATCTGTTCGTTTAAAGCCAGACAAGGCCGAATGTGAACGAGTGTTTGAAGTGTTTAAGAAGAATGATGTACGCTATTTCTTTTACATTGGTGGCAATGATTCTGCAGAAACAGCCCATATTATTGCTGAGATGGCCAAAGAGGCGAGTTACGATTTTTGTACAGTTCATATTCCAAAAACCATTGATAACGATCTGAAGGTAACGGATCACTGCCCAGGTTTTGCATCTGCTGCCAAGTTTGTAGCGCTGGCATTTATGGGTGATGATCGTGATAACGCAGCGCTTTCTGGCGTGAAGATTAATGTTGTAATGGGGCGTCATGCCGGGTTTTTGACAGCAGCATCAGCGCTAGCACGTCAGGGTGAGGAAGATGGCCCCCATCTGATCTATTTGCCAGAGCGGGTGTTTGATGTTGGGCAGTTTCAGAGTGATGTAAAGGCAGTGATGAACAAATACGGCCGCTGCCTGGTGGCTGTTTCGGAGGGTGTTGCAGACGCAGAAGGTGAACCGGTTGCAACAACCGGAGAACGAGACTCCCATGGCAACATTCAACTCTCTGGAACGGGTGCGTTGGGAGACTTCCTTTCCGGTAAGGTAAAGGAGGCATATGCGGGTGAGTCAGTGCGCGTGCGTGCAGATACCTTTGGCTATTTGCAGCGTAGTTTTCCTACTATTATCTCCGAAGTAGATGCGCAGGAGGCACGCATGGTGGGTGAGCATGCCGTGAATCATGCAGTTGCTACTGCTGAGCCTGGCTCAGTGGCTATTCGTAGGCTCTCCAACTCGCCCTATGCCAGTGAGTGTTTTATCACACCACTCTCCACTGTGGCGCGTGATGCGATCGAGATGAAAGATGAGTATATTAATAGTGATGGCAATGATGTAACACAGGCCTGGGTTGATTATGTGAGCCCGTTGGTTGGCGCACTTCCAAAGACGGGCAAGCTTTTCTAAGCGACCACTTCGTTTAATAATATAGTCGGGAAGAGGAAGCAGGGGCTGCCACATTGGCGGCCCCTGCTCTTGGTGTTTAAGGTAGAAACACCCCAAGATTAACTTCATTATATTAGTTGTTGATAATATACTGAAGTTAATCTAAAGTTCCGCCCAATTTCGCTTTGGAGGAGATACATGCGTCTCAACACAGTTACACGCGTACTTCATTTCTTGATGATTTTCACAGTTGCATTTCAGCTTATTAGCTCGCTTCTGATGTTTGTGCCCGAACCGGGAAAGCTGGTGACTTATGAAACGGTTCTTTTTTCTCTGCATATCATGCTATTTGGCTGGGGGGCTTTCTTGATCAGCAGCATCTATGCCATGACCCGTTTTGCAGAGAAAGATGCCTGGGGGCGTCTGGTGCCATGGTTTTCCAAAAAATACCGTACGGCATTTATGAAGTCCGCAATGGTTGAGTTTCCGGGAGTCTTTACAGTCAAGCTTGCTCTACCTGATAAACGA